>NZ_CP035280.1:3000000-3223191 GCF_004103695.1 Clostridium sp. JN-9
TACTTTTTTATATCTTTAATATTATAATCAAATAATTTGTCCATAATCTTAATGAGGTGAATTAGATTTTTTAATTTTATCTAATACCACCTGTCCCTCCTTAGAATTTAAAAACTGCCAGGTAACTTCTGGGACAAGGTATTTTACTTCCTTTAATTTGCCTTCTCTTATTAACTGTCTCACTATAGAAGCAGATATATAATTATCTTCATATTTATTTCTTTCTATTTCTATAAGCTTGACTCCGTACCTTGGAAGTATTCTTTTTAATGTTTCATTATAACTGTTTGTTACACTGCAGTATGGCTCACAGCCAACAAATCTTTTATTTATATTTAATCTGCTGCAAAAATATTTTCCAAAGATAGATGCATCAATTTCCTCATAGGCCCTGGTTCTTAATTCTTCTTTTCTTATAAAGTAAGAAGGGAATGTTGCTTTGGATATAATATACTGACCTCCGGGAATTACATTAACATTTGATAAATCACTGACCCCATTCTTAACCAGATTATATCTGTCCTTAAATGGGAATAAGGACTTATCTTCCTGAACTATGAACAATAATACCTTTTCACACTGTGCTGATGCCTTCTCAATTAAATATCTGTGCCCTAGTGTAAAAGGATTGCAGTTCATTACCAATGCCCCATTTTTGATTTCTGTATTAATACTATATTGCTTCACAAGGCTGCTTAAATATTTGTTTATGTTTGAAATTCCATATTCAAGCAGCACAGCATTTTCAGTCTCACAGAGTATGCTGAAATTTAGTGCTTCAAATACTTTTGCTTTATCAGGCTTTGTAAAAATAAAGCTTTGATAAATCCCCTGGTCAAACATTGTATTTACCAATTCTGTAATTAAAGTGCCTGTAACATTTTCCCCGCGTAATTCCTCTGAAACAGCAAAGCATTTAAATACATTCCCTGCTTTTGAACAGGTTGCTTTTATGGCTTTCTGTTCATCTCTAAGAACAATTGTGTAATCAACATCCTTATCCAGAATAAGATTAAATTTTTGAAGAAATTTATCAACCTCTTCTTTGTCCCTTGAATTATTTAAATTCACTTTCTCAAGCTGAAGACCAAACATAACATTCTCCTTACATTGGCTTTCTAACCACATCTATAACAGTACCATCCCTGTACTCTACTACAGCAACAACCTTATCACTGGTTTCTATGGGCTTAGGCTTTCCTGTGATTTTCTCTGCCATTAGCTTTAATTCCTCTATTGGCATAACAGTGAGATTTGTTTTACTTAGTTTTTCTATAAGATCTTTTCTTAAAGGATTTACTGCAATTCCTCTTTCTGTAACCAGTACGTCTATAGACTCTCCTGGTGTGGTTATAGTGGTTACCGCATCTTTGATTATGGGCAGTCTTGCCTTCATAAGATTTGTAACTACAATTGACAGCTTTGCACCTGCAGCTGTATCACTATGACCGCCTGATCCTCCCATAATAACTCCATCTGATCCTGTTGTTACATTTACATTAAAATTAGTATCAATTTCAGTTGCTCCAAGTATCATTACATCCAGGTTATTTACAACAGCTCCCTTATTATGAGGATTTCCATACATAGATCCTGACATGCCCATATGTTTTGAATTATCCCTGTATGATTCAACTGCTTTAAGATCAAAGCATTGTACATCAAATATATTATTAAATAAACCTTCATTAAGCATATCCACGATATAAGCTGTTACTCCTCCTGCTGCAAAACTTCCTACTATATTGTTTTTCTTCATGATTTTCTCCAACTCCACAGCAACTGCAAGTGAAGTCCCACCAGCTCCGGTTTGAAATGACATACCGTCTTTTACCAGTCCAGAAGCTTCAATAACCTGTGAAGCCATTTTTGCAATTTTAAGTCCTACTGGATCCTTTGTTATTTTAGTGGTTCCGGATACGATACCTGCTGGATTACCTATAGAATCAACTTTTACTACATAGTCAACATATATTTGACTTATTTCTATGGGACATGCTGGATATGGTACTAAATTATCTGTAATAGCAATAACTTTATCCGCAAACATAGCATCACTTACAGCATAACCTAGAGAACCACAGGCAGATTTACCATAAACTCCATTAATATTTCCGTATGTATCTGCAGTGGGTGCTGCAACAAAAGCTATGTCTATGTGTAAGTCTCCGCTTTCAATGGCTCTTGATCTTCCTCCATGTGTCATCATTACTGCAGGCTTTTTTAACAACCCATCAGAAACAGCTTTTGCAACTGGTCCTGAAATATAATTAGCATATATTCCAGTGACTACTCCGCTTTTAATATACTCAACTAATGGTTCATGTATTGGGAATATGGAACTGGCTGCTACAGTTATATCTTTAATTCCCCTCTTAGCCAGTGCATAAATAACATTATTTAATATAAAATCTCCATTTCTCAGGTGATGATGAAATGATACACACATTCCATCCTTTAATTCAACTTTGTCTAAAGCCTCATCTATACTGTTTAATACTTTATCTTCACCTGGCTTAACAGATTTTACTTTCACAGAAGATATATTTACTTCATTATAATTTGCAAATGCTCCCTGAAAGGGTTTAACTTTTCCATAGCCCTCTATGTATTCAGGTAACTTTCTCTGAAGTATATTTTTCATTTAAATTCCTCCTTATGGCTTAATAGTTTTCTATATAAGCCCAAGCATTTTTGCTAATTCCACTGTAGTTACAGCTCTATTTATAACAGGTGCATCTACCATCTTACCATTTAACGAAAACACCCCCAAGCCCTTGCTAAAGGCTTCATCCCTGGCTTCTAACACCTTTATGCTATGCTGAATTTCCTCATCTGTTGGAGCCAGAACCTGGTGTATGGTATCTATCTGTCTTGGATTGATTGAAGCCTTACCAGTAAATCCAAGAGCCTTTGCTTTTTCAGTATCCTTTGCAAGGCCATCATAGTCATTTGTATCTGTAAATGGTGTATCTATAGCATCTACTTTTGCAGCTCTGCAGGCAGCTGATACTCTGTTTCGAGCATACAAAATTTCTTTTCCCTTCTTTGTTCTCTTTATGCCAAAGTCTAAAGTAAGATCTTCTGCCCCTAACAGCACTGCTGATACCCTGTCTGAAGATTTAATAATATTGTAAACATTTTCAAGGCCATACGCAGTTTCAATAATAGGAATCAGTTTTATGCATTTTTCCTCAAAGTCTTCCTGGTTCTCAATTTCACTGAGCATTTTATCAATGGTTCTCAGCTGATCTTCAGTAGCCTTTGGTATCATTAATGAATCTGGTTTAACTCTTCCAATTGCATCAATATCCTTTTTGCCATAATTCGTATCCAGAGGATTCACCCTGACAACCAGCTCAACTTTTGAAAAATCTAAGAACTTTATTGCTTCACTTACTAAAGTTCTTGCACTGTCCTTTTCAGTAAGACTTACGGCATCCTCAAGGTCTAATATGACTGAATCAGCCCCAAGTATAGCAGCATTTTGAAGCATACCGGGATTATTGCCTGGCATAAAAAGCATTGTTCTTCTCAATTTTTTCATTATAATTCACCTCAAATCTTTAATGGATTTTATTTTGCCCTGTCTATTGCAGTTTTCACTCTTGCCCTTATTGTATAATCCAGTGCTCCCTTATCCTGAGCCTTTACAGTAGCACTATGCACTCCAGCTTCATTTAAAGTATCCATAATAACCTTTCTTATCTGCTCTCCAAACTGTTTTTCCACTATGCTCTGAAGTTCCAGTTCAATTCCATTGTTTTCATTTGGCATAATCATTATTAATATATCATTAGATTCTAAAGTGCCTGCTTTTGCAACTTTATTTATTTTCATTTACAGATCCTCCTATTTTAAAGAGTTTAAATATTCCTTCTGGCCGATTTCATACAGGTTATTACCTTCACTGTCAATTACCACAACCACAGGAAGATTTTCAACTTCAAGCTTTCTTACGGCCTCTGATCCTAAATCCTCATAGGCTACAAGCTCTGCCTTTTTAACAGCTTTGCCCATCAATGCTGCAGCACCTCCAATAGCAGCAAAATAAACAGCTTTATTTTTAACCATAGATTCTACCACTTCTTTTGATCTTAATCCTTTTCCTATCATTCCCTTAAGTCCAATATCCAGGAGTTCAGGTGCATATGGATCCATTCTATAGCTTGTAGTTGGTCCTGCTGATCCTATTGGTTCTCCAGGCTTTGCAGGTGTTGGCCCTACATAATATATTATTGCGTCTTTTACATCAAATGGAAGAGGTTTATTTTCATGCAGCAGATCTACTAATCTTTTATGTGCAGCATCTCTTGCTGTATATATTGTTCCTGTTATTAATACACTGTCTCCAGCTTTTAATTCTTTTACTTTTTCTTCAGTTAATGGAGTTACTATTTTCTTTTCCATGCTATTATTCCCCTCCCCTAAAATTCTACTTCATCATGCCTTGTTACATGACAATTTATATTTACAGCTACAGGAAGTCCTGCTATATGTGTTGCATAAGTTTCTATATTTACTGCCAGGGCTGTGGTTAATCCGCCAAATCCCTGAGGTCCAATTCCAGTTTCATTTATTTTCTTAAGAAGTTCTTCTTCCAGGGATGCATAAAACTTATTATGATTTCTTTCTGATAAAGGTCTTATTAAAGCTCTTTTTGCAAGATTAGCAGCTTTGTCAAAAGTTCCCCCTATTCCTACTCCTACTACAATTGGAGGACAAGGATTGGGGCCGGCTTCCTTTACAACTTTTAATATGAAGTTTTTAACTCCCTCTAATCCATCTGCAGGTTTTAACATTTTTATCTGGCTCATGTTCTCAGAACCAAATCCCTTAGGTGCTACAGTTATTTTAAGCTTTTCACCTGGTACCACATCATAATATATTACTGCAGGAGTATTATCTTTAGTATTTACTCTGTTGAGGGGATCTTTAACTACAGATTTTCTTAAATATCCCTCTTCATATCCCTGTCTTACACCTTCATTAATAGCATCTTCAATGCTTCCACCCACAATGTGCACATCCTGGCCTAATTCAACAAAAACGCATGCCATTCCCGTATCCTGACACATTGGCATGTTTTCAGCTGCTGCTGTGTCTACATTATCCAGTATTTTATTTAATATTCCTTTTGCCATTGGCCACTTTTCATTATTTGAAGCTTCTTTTATTTTATTTTTAACATCTTCATTTAAATGTATATTGGAATTTATACACATTTTCTTTACTGCTTTCACTATTTCGGCTGTGTTTACCTCTTTCATGATTAATCCCTCCTCTAAAATTTTATTGATATACAGAAAGTAAATATAATGATTGAAAAGGCAGTTTAAATAAACTGCCTTTTATATTTATTTATTTTTTCTTCTGTTTATAAGCGCAAGGACTCTGTTCATTTCGTTATTTACAATCATAAATCCTTCATCAACGCCCATTCCTGGTTTAGCAAGTACCTGCTTGGCACCGCAGGCCATTCCTATATTAGTAGTAACTTCTGCTGATCTATTGGTCTCGTTGCATGTTCCACCGCAATATGCTCCCATACCGTGTTTTTTACAGTACATAATTGCATCGGCAATATTATTTACTCCTCCTAAATCAGGAGTTTTAATCTGAACCATATGCCCTGCCTTATTATCTGTGAAGAACTTTACGTCATCTACAGTATTGCACCATTCATCTGCAACTAATTCAACATTTATTCCTCTATTATCTAATTCAGCTCTTAAATCTCTTAATGCTTCCATTTGTTTTTGTCTGTCTTCTACGTCCATTGGTCCTTCAATTCTTAAATGGAATGGTTTTGCTGCTTCTTCAAGAGTTTTGATGTAATCTGCCATTGCTTTTGTGTCACATTTAAAAGCTATTCCAATTGTTCCATATACATCTATGTGAAATATTGGGTTATAGTCTTCCCTTGTTCTTAATTTTAAAACTCTGTTTCTAAGCCATTTAACATATTCTAATAATTTTTCACCCTTTAAACCAAGCTTCTGCTCAACATTGTTAATTAAAGCGTGAGGCATTACATCTGCACCTTTAATTATCATTTTATCTACATTGTCATATCTGTCGTCACCAGACTGAGTGAATATTGGTACAGCCTTTATTTCCTCTCCAGGATTATATTCATTTCTTATTACTTCAGCCATAGTTATCTTATGAGCTTTTGCCACAGCATCAAGAATAGCCTGAGTTATTCCATATCTTATTGCAGTATGTAATCTTTTGCCGTTAATATGCATTTTATCAAATTCTTCTGCTAATTCTTTAAAACTATCTAAATTTCTGCCAATTAATTTTGGAGCAATTTCATTTTCTATTACAGGTATAAAATCCTTAGCAAGGAATAGTGGATCTCTTCCGCCTGCACCTGAGTACTGAACTGCAGCACAGTCTCCATAAGCTACCTGACCGTCTTCAAGTACTATCATTACCGATATGGATTCTCCGGCCATTCTAACCTGAGTAAATCCATCTGTAACTGGCTCTCCGGTATATGTAAAACCATCATGACCGGCACCTTTCTTTATTGCCCTTTGATCATCAAAATAAAACCCTGTTCTTCCTGCAGAACAAACAACATCTGTAATTTTCATGTCATCCACCTATCCTTTAATATATTTATTAAATTTACCTGCATTTAACAACTTTTTAAATGCAGATACTTTTCTTGGCACAATGTAATGTTTTTAATCCAAAGTATGCGATAATTCTTATTTCTTTTCAGGTCTTCCAATTAATTGACCTTTGCCAACTGCAAAAATGTCATCTATAGTCATTTGGAATGATATTTCTCTGTTTTCATATTTTGCTCTCTCTGAAAGCTTTTTAGTATTATAATTTTTTAATTCCTCGGTAAAAGGCAGATTTCCAAAGTTCAGATATCTAACTGCACCATTATTATCTCTTGCAGGCATCATTATGCCGGAATTAAATTTACTTGGTGCAAATGGAACATCTACAATCCCTGATTCAAAACCTTTTACAGTTCCAACTGCTAAATCTCCATTGCCTAATTCTAACAATTTGTCAATTATGCACTTTGTTTCAGCCTTTATTATGGCCATTTCAGTTTCCAGCTCTTTTGACATAGGAAGTCTTTGTCCCTGAAGCATATTTAATGCCATTTTTGTTGCCTTAATGCCTGCAGCATTTGCTTCTTTTGTTGGGATACCTAATGCTTCATGAGGAGTTTTTACAATTACCTTGGTTGCTCCTGCAAGTGCTGCTGTTGCAGCTCCTGTAGATATAACTCCAAAAGCTTTTGCTTCATCCTGAGGGAAGCCTCCCATCCATTGATGAAATACTGTTGTTATATAAACATCATTATAACCATATTGCTTTAAGTATTCATTTATCTGCTCTTCAAGTGCTCTCAAAGCAGCCACGTCCTGAATTAAATTGCCGCATTGTCCATATCCAACTGTTATATTTTTTACACCTTGCTCAGCTGCAAGAAGGGTTTCTATTATTGCAACTGCATTTGATGTACTTGGCGGCACCAGTGTTCCTGTTAATGGTCCAAATGGTTCTCTGTTTATTGAAACTCCATGTTCTTCATAATAACCCACTAATCTATCGCAGTACTGCCAGTCTAATAGTGATTTTTCAATTGATACATTTTTTGCATATGGAATATTGTATGATATTCCGCCGCCTTCATTTGATGTCCATCCTGATGCATGTATTATTTCTGCCAGCAGCCTTGCATCTGGTGTACCGTGTCTTGCCTGTAAAGGTAAATCCAAAGCTTCAAATACCTGTCTGCATCCATGCACTCCATGATTTACTGCAGGAAATCCATTTAGTAGGGATCTTCCAGCAGCTAAGCTTTCCTTAATGCCTACTTCACACTCATCATATCTGTTCTGCCTTGTATAACTGTCTATAGTTGAAGGAAGTAAATCTGCCCCTCCTTCATTTTGTAAATGCTGAAGCAGTTCAATGTGTTCATTGATTAAAGCAACACCTGCTCTTGGCTGAGCCAGGGTAATACCTTTTTCTTTTGCATCCTTTAGTTTTGCTGGAAAACTTTTAGATGCAGGCACTTTTTTTAAATATTCAACAGCCTCATCTAAATTAACATCTTTACCGGTTGGCCATTGATTAATAACTTCTTCTCTAACTTTAAAGAATTCCTCTTCAGTCCATTTTTTATTTTTAAGTTCCATGAAAACTTCCTCCTATTCAACTTTAACCAAGTATTTTTTCAATATTCTTACGGCCATATCAGGGTTGTCTTCAGCCAATAATCCCATAGCTGACATTATGTAAGTTTTATCTAGTAAAAATTCAGGATTCATTGGCTTTAAATAATTAGGATTTGTATTATCAAAGGTACCAGCTTTCAATATATCTGCCGGATTTTTACTGTGTACTAATACTCCTCCTGTACCAATAAGATATTTTACTTCTAATAGGTCTTTTCCCTCCTGGGTGAATAAAACGCCCATTGGTGTATACATACTCTCTATGGTTCCCACATGTCTTTCCAGTGCAATTTCAGTTGATACTTTTGCCATTGCTTCATCAAATTTAATTTCAAGTTCTGTTTTAGGTACCATTTTGATATTTTCTGCTCTATATTTACAATTTGCTTCCACATCAATACTTTTATCATTAAGGTATTTTTGAACTCTTCTTGTTCCTGCTGCTTCCCAGAGAGATACTGCCGAATATCTCATTCCCAAATCACCTTCAACAGTTCGTTTTGCAAAAGGCTCTTCAAGTCCTCTCATGGTAACACCAGGTTTTGTAGGTTCTCCATCTGCTAAGGAATGTACATCTGTAGTGGCGCCGCCTATATCAACAACTATTAAGTCTCCTATTCCTGCTTCCTTATCACTGCCCTCACTAAGAACTCTGGCAGCCTTTAACACTGCTGCAGGTGTAGGCATAAGTATACCGTTTATATAATTTTCTGCTATTTTCATACCCTTTGCTTCTATTATTTTTTCCATAAATATCTGTCTTATTACTTCGCGGGCAGGTTCAACATTTAAAACGTTTAATTTAGGCATTACATTCTCAGTTATTCTATAAAAAATATTATTGCTTTTAAATATCTCTTCTATTTTATCTTGTGCAACTTTATTACCAGCTACTACAATAGGAAGCTTAACTCCATGCTGTGCCAGCATATTTGCATTGTGAATAATACACTCCTTATTTCCTCCATTTGTACCACCTGCAAGTAGTATAATATCTAGATTTGAATTTTTTATTTCTTCTATTTCTTTTCCTGTTAATTCATAGCTGTAAACTTTAAGCACTCTTGCTCCTGCACCTAAAGCCGCACGTTTTGCTGCTTCTGCTGTTAAATCAGGTACTAAACCAATAGCCACCATTTTTAATCCGCCTGCTGCAGAAGAACATGCAAATTTTTTTATAAAATTTACATGCTTATTTTCTATTTGTTTTTCTATTTTTTTAAATGCATTGTTAAAACCAACCATTATGTCGGTGTCTACGGTGGTAATATCCTTAGCTGTAGCCAGTATTTCTTCATTTTCTATATCTACAGCCGTAAGTTTAGTGTATGTGCTTCCAAAATCAATAAGCAAGTAAGCTTCCACTTCTATCACTCCCAAATACAAGTTATGCTATGCTTCTATTTTTAGATCATGTTTTAAGTCCTTAACCCCAATCTCTGGATCAGATCCTGGCGGGTAAACTCTGTCAAATCCCATTGCTTTAAATTTATTGTAAGTATCTTCCCATTTCTGTTTACCTACTACAAGATTTCCACCAACATAAAGTAATATTCCTTTTAATCCTGCTTCATCACATTTTTCTCTAAGTCCTCTGCAATCTATTTCACCGTGTCCATATAGTGATGAAACCAAAATTGCTTCTGCATTAGTTTCAATTGCAGCATTTATAAAATCCTCTTGTGGAGAAAGAACTCCGATATTAATCACATTAAATCCTGCCTGTGTAAATACATGATTTAAAATTTTATTGCCCACTGCATGACAGTCTGAGCCTATTACGCCTAATACTATTGTTTTCATTAAAAAGGACCTCCTAAAGATTATTTATTTAATTCAATAATTTTTGATTTAAGAGCTTTTACGGAATCATAATCAAGGCTGTATAAAAACTCTATTATTTCTTTATTGTCTGTATTTAACTGCATTATATCCTTATATCTGCCAGGTGAAACAATAAGAACATCTGATTTATTAATCAGATCACTCAGCTTATGCTTGTCTGTGGAATTTGTAAATTCTATGTTCAGGTTACCTAACCCGGCCTTTTCCAATGCATCTTTTACCTTAAACATAAATTCTTTTGATATGCATACAAATGCAAATTTTACATCATCTGAATATCTTGCTATCTTTACTATGGTTCCCATATCTGCATTAATAGCTACACCTAATACTTCTTTGTTAAAGCTTTTTATTAAATCCCTAACTTCATTAACATGATTAAATGTAGATATGATTATTTGTGATTCTTCAACTAATTTTTTAGTGGAAGAATTCATATTTTGTAAGTCCCTAATTGTTAATGCCTTTACATTCATGTAAGTATTGTCACTTAACTGTTTGCTGAACATCTTAGCTTGTTCTATATTGCATTCTATGTAAATGGCCTGGGTCTTCCTCATAAGTTCTTTTTTTTCTTTTACTCTTTTTATTACGATTTCTACAAATTCATCTGCATCCATACCTGTCTCTAATGCTTCTTCAAAACCTAAATCAACGAATTTGATTATTTTGTCTTTTATATTTTCTGCTTTCCAGGTATTAGCCTCTTCTGCCACAAAAGTGCCCTTTCCCTGATATGAACTCAATATGCCATCATGTTCTAATTCATTATAGCTTGTACTTACTGTATTCCTGCTGATTTTTAACTGTTCTGCCAGCTCTCTTTCAGTAGGCATCTTGCTTCCAACTTTGAGAGATCCTTCTTTTATTAATCTGATTATTTCCTTTTTCACTTGTATGTATAATGGCACCCCGTTATTCTTAACTATTTCTATCCCCATCTTATCACTCCCAAAGTTTAATGGACCAATGGATTAATCCATTGACGTTTTTATAATACCATTATATTTTAATTAGAGCAATGCTTCAATATATATAATCTGAAAATATATTTTATAAATAGTAATCAAATTAATAATGTTTTGTGTTTTTTGTTATCAATATTAAAAATTTACTCTCAAAATTACTAAATTAAATAAAAAGATGACAAATTTTCTGGCAAATTTGTCATCCTTTTATTTATAAGTTTTTGCAGGATATATGAACAAGCCTTAATTGCTTTGGTAGTACTCCTCAACTGATTTAGCAATAATATCCGCTATTTTAAGCTGATATTGCTCACTTTTTAACATCTGTTCTTCATTGTAATTTGATAAGAATCCACATTCAACTATTACCTGGGGTATTGGATTGTCTCCTAATAGTACTTTATAACTTTGCCCTGCAGGTTTTTCTACCCTTTTATTTCCGTCATTAATATTATTTTTAAAATTGTCCTGTAAGACCTTTGCCAGTTTTTCGCTGTTACTATTACTGCCGTACCATACTTGTGCTCCATAATATTTTCCCTCTGGAAACATATTAAGATGTATGCTTATAAACATATCACATTTACTTTCATTTTTCATTTTAAGTCTGTTATTCAAATCTTCTATTTTCTTTTTTCTTATTTTTCCTTCATTTGTATAGAGTCCTTTATCCTCTTCTCTTGTCATTATAACCTTATATCCTTGTTTGCTGAGAATATCCTTTAATTTTAAAGATATAGATAGATTTATATCTTTCTCAACTGTACCTGATTTTGATACAGCCCCGCCATCAATTCCACCATGACCTGCATCAATTAATATAGTTTTATCTTTAGCATCAGTGGTAAATGCTTTTACACCGCTGAATTGAAATTGTACAGCAGATATAATTGCTAAAAAGCAGATAATGAGAATAACAAGTTTCTTACGCTGTTTAAACATTTTATCCCTTCTCTTCTTAGTTATACCCTACTATTTTATCCAATTTTAAATGAAAAAATCGGTACAATTTTTACTAAATCTACACTACAAATCCTTATTATCTGTTTAATATTGTCTCTGCTATATTTGTGGAGTGATCCCCTATCCTTTCCATGTTCCCCAGCATTTCCAAAAATATAGTACTAGCTTCAGGAGAGCAGATTCTTTTGTTTAATCTATTTATGTTATTTTCTCTAAAACTCTTATCACATATATCTATTTGTTCTTCTATATTTATAACCTCCTGAGCAATATCCTTATCATTATTTTTAAAACTCTCAAGGCTCTTATCCAAGGCACTTATAGTTTCACTGTACATTTTTTTTATTTCATCTATTGATTGCTCTGAAAAAATAACTTTTTTCTGCATTTTTTCAAAGGTCAGATCTGCTATATTTTCCGCATGATCCCCTATTCTTTCAATATCATTTACCACATGAAACATTGAAGTTACAATATTCAGCTTTTCTTCTGACAATTCCTCATTAGACAGTTTAACCAAAAATGAGGTTATATCATTTTCTAATCTGTTTATAACTGTTTCATTAAAGTACACTTTATTAGCCAAGTCGTCATCATTTAATTCAAAAGCTTGAACAGCAGATTCAATATTGTCCTTTGCTTTTTTTGCCATTCTGTTAATTTCCTTTATAGTCTGCGCTACGGCAATAACCGGAGATTTTAAAAGTCTTTCATCTAAATACTTAAGTCTTATTTCTTCAACATTATCTTCTCCTGGAATTATTGCATTTACCATCTTTACAAGATATGGAATGAACCATACCTGAATAAATGTATTTGCTATATTAAATAAAGTATGGGAATTTGCAATCTGCCTTCCAACATTATTTGAAGAAATATATGTTACAGCATATATAAATGGGTTTAATAAAATACTGAATATAATTACTCCTATTATATTAAATATTAAATGTATAAGAGCTGCCTTTTTAGCAGTCTTACTGGTGCCAACGCTGGATAATAATGCAGATGTACATGACCCTATATTGTCTCCAAACACTATGGGTATACATACATTTAAAGGCATAGGTGCCACTGCAGATAAAGCTATTAATATTCCAATTGTAACAGCTGAATTTTGAATAACTATAGTTAAACATAATCCGATAAATATTGATAAAAATATATTCCCGGATAGAGTACGTATAAAACTAATATACCAGGTTGTATCAGCTGTAAATTTAATTGAATTTTCTATAAGTGACATACCTAAAAATAAAATGCCGAGCCCAAGTAAAACACTACCTATCTCCTTTTCTTTTTTACCTTTGGAAATAATTATTAAAACTGATCCTATTCCTATAAATAATGGGGTTACAGCATTGATTTTGAAGGCCAATAGCTGTCCAGTAATTGTAGTTCCTATATTAGCTCCCATAATCACACCTGCAGCCTGATATAAATTCATAATCCCTGCATTGACAAATCCCACTATCATAACTGTAGTAGCACTGCTGCTCTGTATTCCCGCTGTTACAACAGTACCAGCCAGAACTCCGCGCAAAGGATTTGCATTAACAGTCTCAAATTGTTTCTTTAATTTTTCTCCAAATATGCTTTCAATTCCATCACCCATTAGTTTCATTCCATATAAAAGCAATCCAACCCCGCCAATAAATTGGAAAATAACCGTTGTTAAGTTCAAAATAAACCCCACCCCAAATCCTATTATATGGTAAAAATAAAGAATCCCCAAAACATAAGTGTTTTGGGGATTGTATTGTCTTGTAAAAACTATCTTTTTGAAAATTGTGGAGCTCTTCTGGCTTTCTTAAGACCATATTTCTTTCTTTCTTTCATTCTTGGGTCTCTAGTTAAGAAACCAGCCTTTTTTAATTCTGGTCTTAAATTTGCATCAGCCTTTAACAAAGCTCTTGAAATACCATGTCTTATAGCTCCTGCTTGACCTGTAAATCCACCACCACATACATTAACAACTACATCAAATTTGTCCTTTGTTTCAGTTAAAGTTAGCGGCTGATTTATTATTAGCTTTAATGTTTCAAGTGGGCAGTAAGCATCTATATCTCTATTATTTATTGTTATTCTACCTTCACCTGGTACAAGTCTTACTCTTGCGATTGATTTTTTTCTTCTTCCAGTTCCAAAATACTGTACTTTAGCCATTTTATATCCTCCCTTCAGACATCAATTAGTATCTTAATTCTAATACTTCAGGCTTCTGAGCTTCATGTTCATGCTCTGAACCTCTATATACTTTAAGTTTTGTTAACATTTTTCTTCCAAGTACTCCTGGAGGAAGCATTCTTCTAACAGCTTCCTGAAAAACAAATTCAGGTTTTCTTGCTATAGCATCTCTGTATGGCATTTCTTTTAAACCACCCGGATATCCTGTGTGGTGTCTTAACATTTTTTGATCTAATTTTTTTCCAGTTAAAACAACTTTTTCTGCATTTATTATTATAACAAAATCTCCTGTGTCTACATTTGGTGTGAAAGTTGGTTTATTTTTACCTCTTAAAATTGTAGCAACCTGGCTGGCAGCTCTTCCAAGCGGCTTTCCAGCAACATCAACAACATACCATTTTCTTTTAATATCTTCTGGTTTTGCTATGTATGATTTCATCTTTTTACCTCCCGTGTAATCTTTAATATAATAATACGATCTCTATATAAAGATCCGGGGCTAGTGGATCTTCTATACTTTGAATACAAACATTTATATTATAATACAATCTGCCAGGTGTGTCAATGACTTGTGTTATAAACCAGCCTTGAAAGGTGAAATTGTTTCTGTCTGCTAAATTCAACTTATTTTCTTTAAACGCCATGTTATCCACAATTCTTTTTTCTGGATTTATACTTATCCACAAAAATATCCGGCACTACACCAATTTGTTTTTCTTGTGGATAAATTTTTTGTTCAAGTTAAATTTACTCTTGGCAGACATCACTTCCTTTGATATAATCATTTTAGGCGGTTGATATGCTATGCATATCAACTTGAAATATATCTTCCCTTGTTAGTTGCTGTCCAAAGCTTGCTAGCAGGTCAGAGGATATATTTTTTTGTTTCTTTTTTATATCATTGGCTTTCAAATAATACCATTCATACAGTTGCTTGATTGTATCAGATATCTGCAGCATCAGGTAATGATTCTTCATCGCTTGGACATTCCAGCTGCATACATGTGTGATATTTCCCTGCCAGTTTTTCTGACGATTGAAGCCTTCATTTTCTATTTTCCAGCGTTTTCTTCCCGCAGCCGCTAAATTTTCCGCATTTTTGTCTGTAATCCTAAGACTGGTCAGCCACTGGAATTCTGTCCATACATTTTTCCCTTTTATTACTTTTTCCTCCCAGTATCTAAGCATATTTACGGGTTTTTCTTTGTAATCTATTTCATTCACATATTCCGCATGACCTGATGTTCCCTTCTCTGGTATTGCTTCATATTCTGCGGCAATACTTGGGATACTCCCGGTTTTATACCTGATAATAAAATCCCAGTGATTTTTTCTGCATATCTCCATAACTTTTTCTGATGCATACAGGCTATCCGCCAACAATATTATTGGAAGGCGCGGAAATCTTTTTTTCAGCTTAGCTGCAAGTCTTTGAAACGCCTTAGTTTCACAGTCCTGTTTACGCTCTTCCTCACTCATACTTTTTTGACGCAGAGCGTCTTCTCCATTATTCTCCACAAACTCACTTGCTATACTTACAATCAGTTTTTCTCCCAAAACGATTTTTGCTTCTAGAACATCGCTGTGATAACTGACTTTTTCATCCACTGTTCCTTTATTGTGATGTC
This sequence comes from Clostridium sp. JN-9, assembly GCF_004103695.1. Lineage (NCBI taxonomy): Bacteria > Bacillati > Bacillota > Clostridia > Eubacteriales > Clostridiaceae > Clostridium > Clostridium sp. JN-9. Next base: position 3,015,811 of record NZ_CP035280.1, read on the forward strand.
TTTCAAGGCATTGCTCATTGATCTGGCGACTTCCGGAATATAACTGTGACCCATCAACAATCAAAAGCCATTTCTTCTGATACCTGGCATCATCAAATGTCTTTCTTCGTATCAGACTATACACCATGGACTGCTGGATTTCCTGCAATTGAGACGTAGCCAACTTCTCCAGATATTCATTTACGGTTACTCCGTGTGGGAGATATGACCTATCACTTTCTCCAAGAAAGTTCATAATGTTTTTTACCACCTTGTCATCATTAAACTCATATGTCATAGATTGCATGCTTACAAGCCCAGCTATTCCTTTGTAATACACAGTTCCAAGCATTACTTTATTGGAATAATCAATATAGCTTTGATGCCTAGGATCCAGCGTCCCTGCAAACTTCTGAAACAACTCAGGAAAATACTTCTTTTGGATTTTATTACATTCTGCCGCTGGATTTTTTTCTATTCTCCGATTTATACGATCCTGTTCTCTTCCCATTTTTACCTCACTGCGAATAAGTTTTTATATTATTTTACTACACTTATTGCAGATTGGCATGAAATCAGATTAATTTGTGCGAATTTTTTTACCTTTCATAGCTGGTTATAAACATTTTGTTTCTAATAAAAAACTTCATCAAGGCACAAGCCTTTTCCTGGCACACATTTGCCTGCTCTTTTTCTATTTTTTGACTCTATAATATCTTTTATATCCTCTGGCTTAATCCGTCCTACACCAACATCTATTAAGGTACCTGTAATAATTCTCACCATATTATATAGAAAGCCGTCTGCAGATATTATTATTCTTATAAAATTGCCTTCCTGCTCTATTTTAAGTTCTGAGATTGTTCTGACAGATGTTTTTACGTTGCTGCCAATACTTCTAAATGCCTCAAAGTCATGAGTTCCTATAAAATAACCAGCTGCCTTTCTCATTAACTCCACATTTAACTTTCGTTTATATAAATATGAATACTGCCTTCCAATAGATATTCTCTGCTTTGCATTAACTATTGTGTATATATATCTTTTTCCTTTACAGTTGTATCTTGCATGAAAATCCAAAGGCATTTCCTCTGCCTTTAAAATAACAATGTCATCCGGCAGAAGATTATTTAAAATATCCCTGAATCTTTCTCCTGGTATCTTTGTGTTAAGCAGAAAGTTGCATACATATCCTTTTGCATGAACACCAGAATCAGTTCTGCTGGCTCCATAGATATTTATTTTTTCATTAGTAAATTTAAATAAAGCATCTTCAATAACCTGTTGTATTGTTATTGCATTTTTTTGTCTCTGCCAGCCGGAATAGCAAGTCCCATCATATTCAACTGTCAGCTTAATATTTTTTATATTTTCCACTTAAATCTACTCCAAATTGAAACTGCCACCAGCACAAATGTACATATTGATGCTATTAAATCCCTTTGAGTAAGTTTCAGCTGTTTCATTCTTGTTCTGCCTTCTCCGCCTCTATAACACCTTGCTTCCATTGCCATAGCTAATTCATCAGCTCTTCTAAAGGAACTTATGAATAACGGGACAAGCAATGGAATTAAGTTTTTAGCCCTTTGAATTAAATTACCTGATTCAAAATCCGCTCCCCTGGCCATTTGAGCTTTCATTATCTTGTCAGTCTCATCCAGCAAAGTAGGGATAAATCGAAGTGCTATAGTCATCATCATTGCTAACTCATGTGCCGGAACACCTATTCTTTTAAAAGGATTTAACAACTTTTCTATACCATCTGTAAGCTCTATAGGTGATGTTGTTAAAGTTAAAAGAGATGTACCAACTATTAAAAATACAAGTCTTACAACCATAAAAGCAGCTAATATTAATCCTTCTTTATATATGGTGATAAACTTCCAAGACCAGATTACTTCCTTACCATCTGCCATTAGTATATTGAGTAAAGCTGTTATAATAACAAGTACAAATATTGGTTTTAACCCCTTGTAAATATATTTAAGCTGGACTTTAGATATATATATACTAAATATAGTAAATGCTATTATAAATATATAACCCTGAAAGCTATTTACCACAAACAAGTTTATAATATATATTAAAGATATTAATATTTTAATTCTTGGATCTAATTTGTGAACAAATGAATCTCCTGGTATATACTGACCTATTGTAATATCTTTAATCATTTATTAGTTCTCCTAACATAAAGTATATTAATTATTTATTCTTATTAAACAACTTTACAATTGCTTCTTTAGCCTGATCTATAGTATATATATCATCCGATAAATCATACCCCTTTTTTCTTAACTCCCTTATAAGATATGTTACCTGAGGTACAGCTAAGCCAACACTTTCAAGAGTATCTATCTCCTTAAAAATCTCACTTGGTTTACCATCCAATATGCATTTGCCTTCATTCATCACCAATATCCTGTCTGCAAGATTTGCAACATCCTCCATGCTATGTGATACCAGTATAATAGTCATGTTATACTCTTTATGCAATTTTTTTATCTTCCCTAAGATATCATCTCTGCCTTTTGGATCAAGTCCTGCAGTAGGCTCATCAAGTATTAGAATTTTAGGTTCCATAGCAACTACACCGGCTATGGCTACTCTTCTTTTCTGACCGCCGCTTATTTCAAATGGCGATTTATCTTTATACTTTTCATAATCTAGTCCAACAATATTCATTGCTCTTTCTACTCTGGTATTTATGTCATCATCGCTTAACCCCAGATTTCTAGGTCCAAAAGCAATGTCTTTTTCTATAGTCTCTTCAAACAGCTGATACTCAGGATACTGAAAAACAAGTCCTACTTTCTTTCGAATAGTACTCATTTTAACATTTTTACTGCTTATATCAATATCATCAATAATTATTTTACCTGAATCAGGTTTTAACAATCCATTAATATGCTGAATAAGTGTAGATTTTCCAGAGCCAGTATGCCCAATAAGTGCCAGAAACTCTCCATCATTTATAGTAATACTTACATTGTTAAGAGCTGTTTTTTCAAAAGGTGATCCTTTCATGTATATGTGCGTTAGATTTTCTATAATAATTGACATAATCCATTCACCATCTCATCAATTGTTAATATATCACTTTTAAGCGGTAATCCCATCTTCCTTAATTCGTATGCCAATTCAGTCATTTGTGGTACATCCAGACCAATAGTTTTCATTTTCTCTACCTGACTGAAAATTTCCCTCGGATTACCTTCCATAGCTATCTTTCCTTCATCCATTACTATTATCCTGTCCGCCTCTGTTGCCTCTTCCATAAAATGTGTAATTAATACAATTGTTATATTAAATTTTTTGTTCAATTCCTTTATTGTGCCAATTACTTCTTTCCTTCCAGATGGATCAAGCATGGCTGTAGGCTCATCCAGAACAATGCATTCCGGCCGCATAGCTAATACTCCTGCAATAGCAACTCTTTGCTTCTGACCTCCAGAAAGCAAATGAGGAGCATGTTTCTTATATTTATACATATCAACTGTTTTCAAAGAATCATCTACTCTTTTCCTAATTTCAGTTGGCTCAATTCCAAGGTTTTCTGGTCCAAATGCTACATCTTCTTCTACTATAGTTGCAACAATTTGATTATCTGGATTTTGGAATACCATTCCTGCCTTATGCCGAATGTTCCAAGTATTATTTGTATCAGAAGTATCCATACCATCTACATATACCTTGCCATCTGAAGGAATCAATAATGCATTTATATGCTTAGCAAGGGTAGACTTCCCTGAGCCGTTTCTTCCAAGAACAACAATAAATTCTCCCTTTTTTACATGAATATTAACGCCGTTTACTGCTATTTTGCCTTTTTCTTTTTCACTATTACCATATTGGTAAACCACATTGATACAGTCAATCATTTTTTGTTCCAAAGGAAACACCTCTATTACTAAGCAATGATTTATAATATATTATAGCAAGATTATTATGTATTAAAAAGGGGACTAAGCTCTATGATATACTTAATCCCCGAAATATTTATACTAGTTCTAGTATAACCATTTCAGCTCCGTCTCCTCTTCTTGGGCCAACTTTATACATTCTTGTGTATCCACCGTTTCTTTCTGTATATTTAGGAGCTATATTTTCAAATAAGTTTTTAACTACTTCTTCCTCAGTAACAAAAGAAAGAACTTGTCTTCTAGCATGTAAGTCTCCTCTTTTGGAAAGAGTTATCATTTTCTCTGCTAAATTTCTAGTTTCTTTTGCTCTTGTTTCTGTTGTCTGTATTTTACCATGTTTTAAGAAACTAGTAACAAGATTTCTAAGCATTGCTCTTCTCTGATCAGTTGGGCGTCCTAACTTACGCTGTATAGCCATTTCTGTACCTCCTTATCTAAATCTTTACGATCTATTATTCTTCACTCTGTTTTAATCCTAATCCTAAAGCCGCTAACTTTTGCTCAACTTCTTCAAGTGACTTTCTTCCCAGGTTCCTAACCTTCATCATATCATCCATAGTTCTTTCTGTCAGCTCCTGTACAGTGTTTATTCCTGCTCTTTTTAAGCAATTGTAGCTTCTAACAGAAAGATCTAGTTCTTCAATAGTCATTTCAAGAACTTTTTCCTTCTTATCCTCTTCTTTTTCAACCATTATTTCTACATTGTTTGCATGATCTGTTAATGTCATAAACAATTTAAAATGTTCAATAAGAATCTTAGCGGATAAACTTACTGCATCTTCAGGCATTATTGTCCCATTAGTCCATACTTCAAGGGTTAATTTATCATAGTCAGTAATTTGACCTACTCTTGTGTTTTCAATAGCAAAATTAACTCTTTTCACAGGTGTATATATGGAATCAACAGCAATTGTGCCAATTGGCATGTCAGCTGTTTTATTTTTATTCTGAGTAACGTACCCTCTACCTCTGTTAATAGTAATCTCCATATATAATTTTCCAGCCTCGTCAACAGTCGCAATATGTAAATCCTTATTAACTATTTCAACGTCACCATCAGTTTTAATATCTCCAGCCTTTACCTCACAAGGTCCCTTTGCATCAATATAAATTGTTCTTGGTCCCTCGCCTGTCATTTTTATTGCAAGAGATTTAATATTTAATATTAGCTCAGTAACGTCTTCTTTTACTCCCTGTACAGTAGAGAATTCATGAAGTACACCGTCAATTTTCACATGATCTGCAGCAATTCCTGGTAATGATGAAAGAAGAATTCTTCTTAAAGCATTACCAAGAGTTATTCCATAACCTCTCTCTAATGGTTCTACAACAAATTTACCATATGTACCATCAGGAGTTGTTTCAACACATTCTATTTTAGGTTTCTCTATATCTAACATTTACATAACCCTCCTTCTTTTAATATACTCTTTATTTTGAGGGCAACTGATTCTACATCAATTATTTACTGTATAACTCAACTATTAGTGTTTCATTTACAGGTACATCAATGTCTGCTCTTGAAGGTTCTGCTACAACTCTTCCTTCAAAATTTTCAACATTAGCTTGCAGCCAATTTGGTAATGTCTTTGGGTTCTCAGCAAATACTTTGAATTTCTCTGTAGCCTTGCTTTTCTCGCTTACAGTTATAACATCATTTACTTTTAATGTATATGATGGAATATCTACCTTGTGCCCATTTACTAAGAAATGACCATGTGTTACTAACTGCCTTGATTCACTTCTTGAGTTGCCATAACCTAATCTAAATATTACATTATCCAATCTCATTTCTAAAAGCTTAAGTAAATTTTCACCAGTAATACCTCTTAATTTATCTGCTCTTTCATATATTGTTCTAAACTGGCTTTCTAATATTCCGTATATCCTTTTAGCCTTTTGTTTCTCTCTTAGCTGTAAGCCATAGTTTGATATTTTTTTTCTGCTCATTCCATGTTGTCCAGGTGCATAGCCTCTTCTAGCAAATGCACATTTATCTGTATAACATCTATCACCTTTAAGAAATAATTTTAAGCCTTCTCTTCTGCATAATCTGCATGATGGTCCGGTATATCTTGCCATTCATTACACCTCCTGTTTCTATACTATACTCTTCTTCTCTTTGGTGGTCTACATCCATTATGTGGAATAGGGGTAACATCTTTAATTAATGTAACTTCTAAACCTGCTGCTTGTAGGGATCTTATAGCAGCTTCTCTGCCTGCTCCCGGTCCCTTTACATAAACTTCAACACTCTTTAATCCGTGTTCCATTGCTGCTTTTGACGCTGTTTCAGCTGCCATTTGAGCTGCATATGGAGTACTCTTTCTTGAGCCTCTAAATCCTAATCCACCAGCGCTAGCCCATGATATTGCATTTCCTACAGTATCAGTTATTGTTACTATAGAGTTATTGAAAGTTGATTTTATATGAGCACATCCGTGTTCAATGTTTTTTCTTTCTTTTCTTCTTCTTGTTTTTTTAACCTTTGATCCAGCTGCCATCATTTACCCTCCTTACTTCTTCTTTTTAGCACCTATCATTTTCTTTGGTCCTTTTCTAGTTCTTGCATTTGTCTTAGTCTTCTGACCTCTTACTGGAAGACCTTTTCTATGTCTGATACCTCTGTAACATCCTATTTCTATAAGTCTTTTAATACTAAGAGCAACTTCTCTTCTTAAATCGCCTTCAACTTTGAAGTTTTTGTTAATGTAATCTCTTAGTGCATTAACTTCTTCCTCAGTAAGATCTTTTACTCTTGTATCTGCATTAATTCCTGTAGCTGCAAGGATTTCGTGTGAACTAGGTAATCCTATACCGTATATATAAGTCAGACCTATTTCTACTCTTTTTTCCTTTGGTAGGTCAATACCTGCTATTCTTGCCATTAAAGTTTACACCTCCTGAAATCTAATTGATATACTATATTTATTTATATAAAGTCCTAGGTCATTAGAATAATATCTAATGTCAGCCGCTCCTAAAACATTATTAGCCTTTGGCTTAAGTCTTTTATTTAATTAGCCTTGTTTTTGTTTGTGCTTTGGATTTTCACAAATAACCATTACTTTTCCTTTTCTTTTGATTACTTTGCACTTTTCACACATAGGCTTAACTGATGGTCTTACTTTCATAGCTAACCCTCCTTAATTACTTTGCTCTCCAGGTTATTCTACCGCGAGTTAAATCATATGGAGATAACTCAACTGTAACCTTATCGCCTGGTAATATTCTTATAAAATTCATTCTTAATTTTCCTGATATATGTGCCAGAATCTTCTGCCCGCTTTCTAGTTCTACTTCAAACATTGCATTAGGTAAAGCTTCTAAAACAGTACCTTGCATTTCTATTACATCATCTTTTGACATAAGGTAATCAAACCTCCTTATTAGGGTCATAAGACTGCAAAAACTTTCTAACAATAGAATTACTTATTTTTTTCCCAGATAATATTGATTCTCTAATATCATTGGCTATTACATTAGTAAAGCTTAAATGTCTTATCTTTTTCTTTTTTGGTTTTTCAACTGCTCTCAGGTCACCGTCGGATATATATACATAATTTTCATCTAAAATTCCAACAACAATAAAGTACCTTCCGCTATCTCTACCGTTTTTAGAACAGACTACTTTTCCAATATTACAATTCAAGTCCATAAAGTCACCCCTTATAGCAAAGTTAAAATCTCTGGTCCATTATCTAGTATTGCTACAGTATTTTCATAGTGAGCTGATAAACTTCCATCTACTGTAACCACTGTCCAGCCATTTGGTCTTACTTTTACATTGAATTGACCAAGTTACCTTGATAAGACTTTCAGCTTCTTTTGAAACACTGCCAACTATTTAGATATCGCTCCCTAGAAGTGTACAAATATTTTTAAACACTTCATCAATTGTACCAGTACCATCCACTACAGAAAGTACCTGGTGCTTCTTATAGTAATCTATAAGTGGTTGTGTCTGCTTACTATACACATCTAGTCTATTATTTACTGTTTCCTGTGAATCATCTTTTCTTTGGATTAATCCACTGCCACATACATCGCACTTTCCTTCAGTTTTAGGAGGATTGAATTTTACATGGTAACTTGCTCCACAGTTAGAGCATACTCTTCTTCCAGTCATTCGTTCTAAAACATAGTCAAAAGGAACATCTATAAGTAAGGCACTATCAACTTTTGTATTTAAACTTCGTAAAATTTCATCTAATGCCTCAGCCTGTTGTACAGTTCTTGGGAATCCATCCAGCAGAAATCCATTTTTACAATCTTGCTGTTTTATTCTGTCTTCAACAATTCCTATTGTAACTTCATCAGGCACTAACAATCCTTTATCAATATAACCTTTTGCTTCAATTCCTAAGGGTGTTTTTTCAGAAATATTTTTTCTGAATATATCTCCCGTTGATATATGTGGTATTGAAAATTTACTACTAATTGATTTTGCCTGAGTGCCCTTTCCAGCTCCTGGGGGGCCTAACAAAATTATTTTCAAATGAACCATCTCCAACTACTTTTTACTTTAAAAATCCATGATAGTGACGCATTACCAGCTGAGATTCTATTTGTCTCAAAGTTTCTAGTGCAACACTAACAATAATTAATAGTCCAGTACCGCCAAATCTTATACCTTTAAAATTTGAATAGCCTTCCATTATTATTGGGAGCACAGCAATTATTCCAGCAAAAGCCCCACCTATAATGGAAATCTTTCCTAATACATTTTCAATATAATCGGATGTAGGTACTCCTGGTCTTATCCCTGGTATAAAGCCTGAAGATTTATGCATGTTTTCTGCCATTTCTTCTGGTTTAAATGTTACCTGAGTGTAGAACCAGGTAAAGAAAATTGTTAGTACGAAGTATGTTAGGGCATACTGCCAACTACTTTCTTTAAATATGCTGTACTTTCCTGCAGTAATAAACTTATAAAAAGCTGAGTTTGGCCAAAACTGTCCTATTGTAATTGGAAACTGCATTACTGATATTGCAAAAATTATGCCTATAACGGCAGATGCATTAACATTAATAGGTATATGTGTAGACTGTCCTCTATACACTTTGCCTCCAACTGTTTTACCAGCATATTGTACAGGAATTCTTCTTTCTGCTAAACTCATTACAACAACTGCCAAAAATAATGCTACAACCACGGCAATAAATATTATAACCTCTACAAAATTAACTGTTTCTGCCTTTTGAAGACCTGCTATCTGATTTATAGAAGAAGGAAATCTTGAAATAATATTAATAAAGATCAATATTGAGATTCCATTACCTATACCATGTTCTGTAATCTTATCACCAAACCACATCAAGAATGTTGATGCAGTAGTAAGAGTTAAAACCATCATAAACATATTAAATTTAGAAGTATCAGTTATAGCACCCTGCTGTGAAATTATTGCGTAAGTGCTGAATGATTGAATCAATCCAAACACAACAGCAAAGTATCTTGTATAATTTTGAATCTTTTTTCTTCCCTCTTCGCCTTCTTTTGATAATTGCTCTAAAGAAGGAATTGCAATAGTCAATAATTGCATTACTATGGATGAATTGATATATGGTACTACTCCCATAGCAAATATACTAAATGAACTAAACGCACCACCTGACATGAAATCATAAAATCCAAATAAGGATCCACTATTAACAAGCGCTGCTAATTTACTAGTATCAATCCCAGGGACAGGAATATGATTTCCCATCCTGAAAATTGCAACCATAAATAGTGTAAATAGAAGTCTCTTTCGAAGATCAGGAACTTTCCAGGCATTACGTAGGGTTGATAACATCTATATCACCTCAGCTTTTCCTCCAACTGCTTCTATTTTTTCAGCAGCGACTTTAGAAAACTTGGATGCCTTAACAACTAACTTCTTTGTTAATTCACCATTTCCCAATACCTTTACTCCATTCTTTGCCTTCTTTACTATTCCTTTTGAAAACAATAATTCTGGAGTTACTTCTGTACCATCCTCAAATATATTTAATTTATCAACATTGATAAAAGCAAATTCTTTTGCAAATATGTTTGTAAAACCTCTTTTAGGAAGTCTTCTGAATAAAGGCATCTGACCTCCTTCAAAACCTGGCCTTACTCCGCCGCCTGATCTTGACCTTTGACCCTTTTCACCTTTACCTGAATTTCTACCTAGACCTGAACCAGTACCTCTTCCTAATCTCTTAGGTGATTTTCTAGCTCCTTCTGCTGGTCTTAACTCATGAAGTTTCATCTATTCCACCTCCTCTGATTTTTACGCTTCTTCAACTTTTAGAAGATAGCTTACTTTATTAATCATACCTTTTATTTGAGGAGTATCCTCATGTTCAACTATACTATTTATTTTCTTTAATCCAAGAGCATTAACTGTAGCAATATGATCTTTTTTTCTTCCAATTAAGCTCTTTGTCAAAGTTATTTTAAGTTTAGCCAAGGTAAATCCCTCCTAACCTAAAATCTCTTCAACGGACTTACCTCTTAAGTTAGCTATTTTTTCAGCTGTTCTTAATCCGGCCAATCCGTTAATTGTAGCATTAACCATGTTTCTTGGATTGTTTGAGCCTAATGATTTAGCTCTAACATCCTTTAATCCAGCAAGTTCAAGTACTGCTCTTGCGGGACCTCCAGCTATAACTCCTGTTCCTTCTGGAGCTGTTTTAATCAATACTCTGCCAGTTCCAAATTCTCCCATGATGTCATGTGGAACTGTTGTACCTACCATTGGTACTTCAACTAAACTCTTTTTAGCATCTTCTACTGCTTTTCTGATTGCCTCAGGTATTTCTACGGATTTTCCCATACCAACACCTACGTGGCCATTTTCATCTCCAACAACAACTAAAGCACTGAATCTGAAATTTCTACCACCTTTAACAACCTTAGCAACTCTGTTTATAAATACAACCTTTTCCTTTAGATCTAAAGTGCTAGGATCGATTCTCATTTATTTCCCTCCTTTTTAGAACTGTAAGCCAGCTTCCCTTGCGCCTTCTGCAAGTTCCTGTACCCTTCCGTGGTATATGTATCCACCTCTATCAAAAACTACTTCTTTAATACCGTTATCTAAAGCCTTTTTACCTATCATTGTTCCAACTAACTTTGCAGCTTCTTTATTGCTTCCAATGCCTTGGAAATCTTTTTCCAAACTTGATGCTGAAGCTAGTGTCTTTCCAGCAACATCATCTATTATTTGAGCATATATGTTCTTTTCACTTCTAAATACAGCTAATCTTGGTCTTTCAGCTGTTCCAAAAACTTTCTTACGAACTCTTAGATGACGCTTTTCTCTGGATTTCTGCCTATCTTGTTTTTTAAACATGTAATTCACTCCTTTCTATTACTTCTTACCAGTTTTACCTTCCTTACGTCTTATAACTTCGTCATCGTACTTAATTCCTTTTCCCTTGTAAGGTTCAGGTTTCCTCCAAGTTCTGATTTCTGCTGCTACTGCACCTACTAATTCCTTGTCAATTCCTTTAACAATTATCTTGTTTGCAGCAGGCGTTTCAAAAGTAATGCCCTCAACTGGTTCTATTTCAACTGGATGTGAATATCCAAGGTTCATAACTAATTTCTTACCTTGTAATTGAGCTCTGTAACCAACTCCAACTAATTCCAATGTTTTTTGGAAACCGGTTGTAACTCCAATTACCATATTGTTTACTAAAGCTCTTACTAATCCGTGTTGAGCTCTTGTTTCTTTGTCTTCATTCTCTCTTGTAACTACAATGAAGTTATCTTCCAAAGCTATGTTTACTTTGTTTGGCATAGTCTTTACCAATTGACCCTTAGGTCCTTTTGCAGTAACAACGTTATCTGGCGTTACTGTAACATTTACACCATTAGGTATTGCTATTGGAAGTTTTCCTATTCTTGACATAATTACACCTCCTGTTCGTTCATTACCAAATGTAGCAAAGAACTTCTCCGCCTACTCCAAGTTTTCTTGCTTCTCTATCTGTAACAATTCCATTAGATGTTGATATCAAAGCAACACCAAGTCCGTTTAATACCTTTGGAATTTCTTCTTTTCTACAATAAACTCTTAATCCTGGCTTTGAAATTCTCCTTAAACCAGTTATTACTCTTTCTTTGTTCTGACCATATTTCATCGTTATTCTTAACATATTTACGGAGCCATCTGCATACTCCTCAATATTTTTTATATATCCTTCTTGAAGCATTATGTTTGCCATAGCCTTCTTAATGTTAGAAGAAGGTACTTCTACTATTTCATGTTTAACTACGTTTGCATTTCTTAAACGAGTTAATAAATCAGCGATAGGATCAGTCATTCCCATTTATTGTGCCTCCTTTCATATATAACTATATTACCAACTAGCCTTTTTACAGCCTGGTATTTCGCCTTTGTAAGCTAATTCTCTAAAACAAATACGGCAAATTCCAAATTTCTTGAGTACTGAATGTGGTCTGCCGCATATTCTGCATCTTGTATAAGCTCTAGTTGGGTACTTAGGTTCTTTACTCCACTTTTCTATTAAAGCTTTTCGTGCCACGTTTTTACCTCCCTTTATTGAGCAAATGGCATTCCAAGGAATCTTAATAACTCTCTTGCTTCCTCGTCAGTCTTTGCAGTAGTAACAAAAATTATATCCATGCCTCTTACTTTGTCAATCTTATCATATTCAATTTCAGGGAATATTAATTGTTCTTTAATTCCTAAAGAATAATTTCCTCTTCCATCAAATGATTTGTCAGACACTCCTCTGAAGTCTCTAACTCTTGGCAATGCAATGTTCATTAATTTATCTGCAAATTCATACATTTTTTGTTTTCTTAATGTAACCTTACATCCTATTGGCATATTTTCTCTTATTTTAAAGTTAGCTATAGATTTTTTTGCTCTTGTCAATATTGGCTTCTGACCAGATATTATTGTCATATCACTAACTGCCGATTCTAAAACTTTTTGGTTTTCTTTGGCCTCACCAACTCCCATGTTGATGATGACTTTCTCAAGTTTTGGTACTTCCATAACATTAGCGTAGTTAAATTTCTCTATTAATGCTGGAATTACTTCTTTATCATACTTCTCTTGTAATCTTGGAATCATCTATTGTACCTCCCTTCGAAAATTAGAATGTTTCTCCGCACTTTTTGCAAACTCTAACTTTAGTTCCGTCTTCTAAGACTTTATGACTAATCCTAGTTGCTTTCTTACATTTTGTACAGTATAACATAGCTTTTGAACTATATATAGGAGCTTCCTTTTTGATTAAGCCGCCCTGCACATTTTCTTTATTTGGTTTTTGATGTTTTGTAACAACATTAACATCTTTAACCAATATCTTTCCTTTTTTAGGAAATACTGCTAATACCTCGCTGATCTTACCTTTATCTTTACCTGATACAATCATAACAGTATCCTTTTTTCTAACATGTATTTTATTTAAAGTCATTATTTAGCCACCTCCCTATCCTAAAGAACTTCAGGTGCTAATGATAAAATTTTTGTAAATTCTCTATCTCTTAGCTCCCTTGCAACAGGTCCGAAGATACGAGTTCCTCGTGGCTGTTTATCGTCTTTAATTATTACAGCTGCATTTTCATCAAATCTTATATAAGAACCATCTGCTCTTCTTAAACCTTTTACTGATCTAACTATGACAGCTTTGACAACTTCACCTTTTTTAACAACACCGCCTGGTGTTGCGCTTTTAACGCTAGCAACTATTATATCACCAATGTTTCCCCATTTTCTCTTGGAACCACCTAATACTCTAATGCACATAATTTCCTTAGCGCCTGAATTATCTGCAACCTTCAACAATGTTTGTTGCTGAATCATGAAAACAACCTCCTTTCAGCATTAAATGCTATTTTGCCTTTTCAACTATTTGAACAAGTCTCCATCTTTTTTCCTTTGATAATGGTCTTGTTTCCATAATCTCTACTCTATCATTAATTTTAGCTTCATTATTTTCATCATGAGCCTTAAATTTCGTTGTTCTATTAATAGTCTTTCCGTAAAGTGGATGGCGAACTTTTGTTTCAACAGCAACTATAATAGTTTTATCCATTTTATCTGAAACAACTCTTCCTATTCTTGTTTTTCTATTTCCTCTTTCCACAAGACAAACCTCCTTTCAGATTTACTGTTCAAATTTCCTTAGTTCTTCTTCCCTAAGGATGGTCTTAATCTGGGCTATAGACTTCTTTACTTCTTTTATTCTCATTGGATTTTCTAATTGACCTGTGGCTAATTGAAATCTTAAATTAAACAATTCTTGCTTTAGGTCACTTAGCTTTACTTGTAAATCTTGAGGACTGTTTTGTCTTAGATCTTGTAATTCTCTAGCCTTCATTAATTTCACCACCCATTTCCTCAAAATCTCTTCTTGTTACAAACTTTGTTGAAACAGGAAGTTTATGTGCAGCAAGTCTCATAGCTTCTCTTGCTATTTCTTCTGTAACACCAGATAATTCAAATAATACTCTGCCTGGTTTAATAACTGATACCCAGAATTCAGGTGAACCTTTTCCTGAACCCATACGTGTTTCAGCAGGCTTTTCTGTTACTGGTTTGTCTGGGAAGATCTTTATCCAGAGCTTTCCTCCCCTTTTAATGTATCTATTGATAGCTATTCTGGCAGCTTCAATCTGATTGCTTGTAATCCAGCCACATTCTGTTGCCTGTAAAGCAAAATCTCCGTATGCAATGAAGTTTCCTCTAGTTGCCTTACCTTTCATTCTGCCACGTTGTACCTTACGATGCTTAACTCTTTTAGGCATTAACATGTCCTATTCCTCCTTCCTTATGCGTTGGCTTCTTCCTTTATTGAGTTTTCCTTTTTTGTTGGAAGAACTTCGCCTCTATATACCCATACTTTTACTCCGATTTTTCCATATGTTGTATTTGCTTCAGCAAATCCATAATCTATATCAGCTCTTAATGTCTGTAGTGGAATTGTTCCTTCATGATACTGCTCAGTTCTAGCTATTTCAGCACCACCAAGTCTTCCAGCACAAGCTGTTTTAACACCCTTTACTCCTGTTTTCATTGCCCTTTGTATTGTTTGTTTCATAGCTCTTCTGAAAGATATTCTCTTCTCAAGCTGCTGAGCAATGTTTTCAGACATTAACTGAGCGTCGCTGTCAGCTGATTTTACTTCTACAATATTAATTAATATATTTTTATCAGTTACAAGCTTCTGCAAGTCTTTCTTAAGTGCTTCTATGCCTGAACCGCCTTTTCCTATAACCATTCCTGGTTTAGCTGTATATATGTTCAATTTTACTCTTTTAGCTGCTCTTTCAATTTCAATTTTTGAAATTCCAGCATTACGCAACTTATTTTTCACGAATTTTCTTATGGTATTATCTTCTACTAAGTAATCAGCAAAGTTTTTACTACCTGCATACCACTTAGCATCCCAGTCTTTTATAACACCAACTCTTAGACCGTGTGGATGTACTTTCTGTCCCATCTGTTTCCCTCCTTCTTAAGCTCTTTCTTTTACTACAACAGTAACGTGGCTAGTTCTTTTCAATATTCTAAATGCCCTGCCTTGAGCATGTGGTTGAAATCTTTTTAATGTAGGTCCCTGACAAGCATATGCATCAGAAACATACAATCTGCTTACATCTAAATTTAAATTATTTTCTGCATTTGCTACAGCTGATTTTAATACCTTGTATATAACTTCAGCCGCATCTTTTGGAGTATAATTTAATATAGCAAAAGCCTCATTAATATTTTTCCCTCTAATTAAGTCAAGAACAACTCCAACTTTTCTCGAAGACATTCTCACATATTTAGCTATAGCTTTAGCTTCCATTGTTTTGACCTCCTTTCTAAGTTACTTCAAACCGGTAGTTTTTTCTGATTTATCAGCATGACCTTTGAAAGTTCTTGTGAGAGCAAATTCTCCAAGCTTATGTCCTACCATATCTTCAGAAATATATACTGGAACATGTTTTCTTCCATCATGAACAGCAATTGTATGACCTATCATCTGTGGGAAAATTGTTGAACTTCTTGACCAGGTCTTTAAAACCTTCTTTTCTCCACTTTTATTCATATCATTGATTCTTTTTAATAATACTTCTTGAATGTAAGGTCCCTTTTTTACGGATCTACTCACTTTTTTGGCCTCCCTTCACACAATGTGATTCATAGTTATTGAAGAGAATAATATTATTCTCTTCAGACTATTTAGCATTTCTTCCTTTAATAATAAATCTATCTGAATACTTTTTATGTTTTCTGGTCTTGTATCCAAGTGCTGGTTTGCCCCATGGAGTTAATGGGCCTGGATGACCTACAGGTGCCTTACCTTCACCACCGCCGTGTGGATGATCATTAGGATTCATTACAGAACCTCTTACAGTTGGTCTTACGCCCATGTTTCTCTTTCTTCCAGCTTTACCAAGGTTAACAATTTCATGTGTTAAGTTTGAAACTGTTCCTATTGTTGCTTTGCATTCTATTCTTACGTATCTCATTTCACCGCTTGGAAGTCTTAATGTAGCGTACTCTCCCTCTTTAGCCATTAACTGTGCGGAACTACCTGCTGATCTAACAAGCTGAGCTCCTTTTCCAGCTGATAATTCAACATTGTGAATTATTGTACCTACTGGGATATTTTTTAATGGTAAGCAGTTTCCTGTCTTTATATCTGAATCTGGGCCTGATACAACTGTATCTCCAACTTTTAAGCCAACTGGAGCTATTATGTATCTCTTATCACCGTCAGCATATACTACCAGTGAAATGAATGCTGATCTGTTTGGATCATATTCAACTGTAGCAACTTTTGCTGGCACACCATCCTTATTTCTTTTAAAATCAATAATTCTATATTTTTGTTTAGCTCCACCACCAATGTGACGAACTGTTATTTTACCGTTGGCATTTCTACCACCAGTTCTTTTTTTTGATACAAGAAGTGACTTCTCTGGTGCATCTGTTGTTATTTCCTCAAATGTACTTGCAGTCATCTGTCTTCTTGATGGAGTGGTAGGATTAAACTTCTTTATTGCCATTTGGTTTCCCTCCTTCTCTTAGCTTATCTGGTTTCTAACCAATACCTGCTTTATTGCATTCCTTCAAAGAATTCTATTGATTTGCTTTCTTCTGTTAACTTAACAATAGCTTTCTTTTGATCTGCTCTTTTCCCAATATGAACGCCGACTCTTTTTGTTTTTCCAAGAGTTTTAATAGTTTTTACATCTGCTACTTTAACCCCAAAAACATCTTCAACTGCTCTTTTTATTTGAGATTTATTAGCGTGTATGTCAACTATGAAGGTGTATTTCTTATCAGTCATGGAAGCCATGCTTTTTTCTGTTACAACTGGTCTTCTTATAATATCATAATTTGTTAACTTCATTATGCATACACCTCCTCAATTTTTGATACAGCATCCTTAGTCACAATGAATTTATCATACTTTAATATTTCATATACATTTAAATTGTTAACTGGTAAAACAGCTACTCCTTCAATGTTCCTTGCTGATTTATAAACATTTTGGTTTGCTTCAGCTGTAACAATTAAAGTTTTATTGGCATTAAAAGCCTTCAATACAGCTACCATTTCCTTAGTTTTTGGAACAGCTACTTCAAGGCTGTCAATTACTATTAACTGATTATCAAGAACTTTACTTGATAATGCTGATTTCATAGCAACTTTTCTCATTGACTTTGGAATAGAAACTCTGTAATCTCTTGGCTTTGGTGCGAATACAATTCCACCATGAATCCATTGTGGTGCCCTTATAGAACCCTGTCTGGCTCTACCAGTTCCTTTTTGTCTCCAAGGCTTTATTCCGCCTCCTGAAACTTCAGATCTTGTTTTACTGCTTTGTGTTCCTTGTCTTTTATTAGCTAACTGAGCAACTACAACCTGGTGTAATGCATCTTTGTTAACTTCAAATCCAAATACGCTGTCAGACAATTGGATTTCATCAACTTTCTGTCCTTCTTTATTAAATAATCCTACTGTAGGCATTCTGCATCCTCCTTTCTCTAAGCTTCAGCTTTTACTGAATTTTTAATAACTACAAAGCCCTTGTTTGGACCAGGAACTCCGCCCTTTATTAAAATAAGGTTTTTCTCAGGTATGATTTTTGCTACTTGTAAGTTTAAAACAGTAGACTTAACATTTCCCATATGTCCTGGTAATTTCTTGTTTTTAAATGTTCTTGATGGATCTGAAGATGCTCCCATTGAACCTGGTGCTCTATGGAATTTTGATCCATGGCTCATAGGTCCTCTTTGTGCATTCCATCTTTTTATTGTACCCTGAAAACCCTTACCTTTTGAAACTCCGGTTACATCAACTTTTTCACCTGCTGTAAATGTGTCAGCCTTTATTTCCTGTCCTACCTGATAATCACTAGAATTCTCAAGTCTGAACTCTTTTACTAATTTCTTTAATGTAACACCTGCTTTATTGAAGTGTCCTTTCTTTGGCTTGTTAACTAATTTTTCTCTTACATCAAAAAAGCCTACCTGTATTGCTTCGTAACCATCCTTTTCTACTGTTTTCTTCTGAGTTACTACACATGGACCTGCTTCAATAACTGTAACTGGTACTATTTTACCAGCTTCATCAAATATCTGAGTCATACCAAGTTTTTTTCCTAGTATTGCTTTTTTCATCATTTACACCTCCTAAACATATTAGCGGACCACTTTATGGTCATAATAGTTCGTAATAGTGATCTATCTATTACAATAATTATAGTTTTATTTCTATGTCTACTCCTGCTGGCAAGTCTAATCTCATTAAAGCATCAACTGTTTTTGGTGATGGACTTATAATATCAATTAGTCTTTTATGTGTTCTGATTTCAAACTGCTCTCTTGAATCCTTATACTTATGTGGAGCCCTTAAGACTGTAATTACATCTTTTTCTGTTGGTAGTGGAACTGGGCCTGCCACCTTTGCTCCTGTAGTTTTTGCGGTTTCTACGATTTTTTCAGCTGATTGATCAAGAATATTGTGATCAAAAGCCTTTAATCTAATTCTTATTTTTTGTTTTGACATTTGATTCCCTCCTTTTCTTGCACGCTTTACTTCATACGTACAACAGCGGATACGTTCTGTAAACTGCTCCGGGTGTTGCATATAATATTCAATAACAAACCCTTTGCATCAGAACTACTGTCGCCTGATTCGAGATCATGGCATACTCAGTCAAGAATTACCCGGAAGCCCGGCAACCTCTTGCCTCATCGCTGTTATCACATTACAACTCTTATAGTATACAATATTTTTTTTTATTTGACAAGTATTTTTTTAAAAGGCTTAAATGTGTGTTTCGTTAAATTAAAAGGGGAAAGGCGTCCCTCTCCCCTAAGCATAATTTTTAATTCATAGATGTTTCAGCAAATTATTAATTATTCAATAATTTTAGTAACAACACCTGATCCAACTGTTCTTCCGCCTTCTCTTATAGCAAATCTTAATTCTTCGTTCATTGCAACTGGTGTTATTAACTCAACTGTCATATCTATATGATCTCCAGGCATTACCATTTCTACTCCATCTGGTAATTTTATTGATCCTGTTACATCTGTTGTTCTGAAGTAAAATTGTGGTCTGTATCCATCAAAGAATGGAGTATGTCTTCCGCCTTCTTCTTTCTTTAATACATATACCTGACCTACAAATTTATGATGTGGATGTACTGAACCTGGTTTTGCTAATACCTGGCCTCTTTCAATTTCTTCCCTCTGTATTCCTCTTAACAATGCTCCTATGTTGTCTCCTGCTTCTGCTCTGTCCAGTGTCTTCCTGAACATTTCTACGCCTGTTACTACTGTCTTCTTCTTTTCTGTGCTTAGGCCTACGATTTCTACTTCATCGCCTATTTTTAATTCTCCTGTTTCTACTCTTCCTGTTGCAACTGTTCCTCTTCCTGTTATTGTCATTACATCTTCTACTGGCATTAAGAATGGTTTGTCAGTTGCTCTCTTTGGTGTTGGTATATAGCTGTCTACTGCATCCATTAATTCATATATGCATTTTGTTGCTTCTGGATCATCTGGATTCTCTAATGCTTTTAATGCTGATCCTACTATTATTGGTGTGTCATCTCCTGGGAATCCATACTCATTTAATAGCTCTCTTACTTCCATTTCTACTAATTCTATTAATTCTGGATCATCTACCTGGTCTGCTTTGTTTAAGAATACTACTATGTACTGTACTCCAACCCTGCTTGCCAACAGTATATGCTCTCTTGTCTGAGGCATTGGACCATCTGCTGCACTTACTACCAGGATTGCTCCATCCATCTGAGCTGCTCCTGTTATCATGTTCTTTACATAGTCAGCATGTCCTGGACAGTCTACGTGTGCATAATGTCTCTTATCTGTCTCATATTCAACATGTGCTGTGTTGATTGTGATTCCTCTTTCT
This sequence comes from Clostridium sp. JN-9, assembly GCF_004103695.1. NCBI lineage: Bacteria > Bacillati > Bacillota > Clostridia > Eubacteriales > Clostridiaceae > Clostridium > Clostridium sp. JN-9. The sequence goes on from NZ_CP035280.1 coordinate 3,036,110, forward strand.
TTTTCTTCTGGTGCTTTATCTATTTCGTCATACTTTGTTGCTGATGCATAGCCTTTCTTTGACAGTACCATTGTTATTGCTGCTGTTAATGTTGTCTTACCGTGGTCTACGTGTCCTATTGTTCCTATGTTTACATGTGGTTTTGTTCTTTCATATTTTGCTTTTGCCATTTTTCATTTCCTCCCTTTGATGTTAATTATTATTTTATCATTATTTTTCTCCAACTATTTTTTCTACAATACTCTTTGGAACTTCTTCATAGTGATCAAACTGCATTGTATAAACTCCTCTGCCTTGTGTTCTGGATCTAAGTACTGTTGCATATCCAAACATTTCTGACAGTGGAACGAATGCTCTAATAACCTGTGCACCATTTCTTGATTCCATTCCTTCAATTCTGCCTCTTCTTGAGTTAATGTCTCCCATTACATCTCCCATGTATTCTTCAGGTACAATTACTTCTACCTTTTCCGTAGGTTCAAGCAATACTGGGTCAGCTTTTGATGCTGCATTTTTAAAGGCCATGGATCCAGCAATTTTGAAAGCCATTTCTGATGAGTCAACATCATGGTATGAACCATCAACTACTTTAACTTTGAAGTTTATTGTTGGATATCCTGCAACTACACCATTTTCTGCAGCTTCCTTAATACCATTATCTATTGGCTGAATATATTCCTTTGGAATTGCTCCACCTACAACAGCATTTTCAAATGAATATCCTTCTTCTGATGGTGACATTTCAATCCAGCAATGTCCATATTGTCCACGTCCACCAGATTGTCTTACAAATTTACCCTCAGCTCTAACAGATTTTTTAATTGTTTCCTTATAAGCAACCTGAGGCTGACCAACATTACATTCTACTTTAAATTCTCTTGTAAGTCTGTCAACTATTATTTCAAGATGTAATTCTCCCATACCTGCAATAATTGTCTGTCCTGTTTCAGTATTAGTATATGTTTTAAATGTTGGATCTTCTTCTGCTAGTTTGCTTAGCGCTATGCCCATTTTTTCCTGACCAGCCTTTGTCTTAGGCTCTATTGCAACAGATATAACTGGTTCTGGGAATACCATACTTTCAAGTACGATAGGATGAGCCTCATCACAAAGTGTATTACCTGTAGTAGTATCTTTTAATCCGATTACTGCTCCAAGATCACCTGCTCTTAATTCTTCAACATCCTGCCTATGGTTTGAATGCATCTTAACTAATCTGCCTATTCTCTCTTTCTTTCCCTTAGTTGAGTTTAACACATATGTACCGCTTGTCATTACACCTGAATAAACTCTAACGAAAGCTAACTTTCCTATGAACGGATCTGTAGCTATTTTAAATGCCAATGCAGACATTGGTTCATTATCATCTGACGGCCTGTGCTCTTCTTCATTAGTATCTGGATTTGTACCTTTTATAGCTGGCACATCAAGTGGTGATGGCATATATTCAACCACAGCATCGATCATTGGCTGAACTCCCTTATTTTTGTATGAAGAACCACATACTACTGGAACCAAAGAGTTATCAATAACACCTTTTCTAATTGCTTTATTTATTTCTTCAATTGTTAATTCTTCACCATCAAGGTATTTCATCATTAATTCTTCATCTTGTTCAGCTACAGCTTCTAGTAAATTTGTTCTGTATTCTTCTGCCTGATCTTTTAATTCTGCTGGTATCTCTACCTCATCCATTACTGTCCCTAAATCATCTTCATATATTATAGCTTCATTTTTAATTAAATCTACAATACCTTTAAATTTATCTTCTGCTCCTATTGGAATTTGAATTGGCACTGCATTACAATGTAATCTATCTCTTAAAGTGTTAATACACATAAAGAAATCAGCACCAGTTGAATCCATTTTATTTACATACACCATTCTAGGTACTTTATAATTATCTGCCTGTCTCCATACAGTTTCAGTTTGCGGCTCAACACCACTTTTAGCATCTATAACTGTAACTGCACCATCAAGTACTCTTAATGACCTCTCAACCTCAACTGTAAAATCTACGTGTCCGGGTGTGTCTATAATATTTATAACATGATCTTTCCACATACAAGTTGTCGCAGCTGATGTTATTGTTATACCTCTTTCTTGTTCCTGAACCATCCAGTCCATTGTAGCCTGGCCTTCATGGACTTCACCAATTTTATGGGTCTTACCTGTATAGAAAAGTATTCTTTCTGTAGTAGTCGTTTTTCCAGCATCTATATGTGCCATTATTCCTATATTACGATACTTCTCTAATGGATACTCTCTTGCCACTATTTTTTCCTCCTCTCAAGCTGTGAATTTTAGATTTGACAAAACTGTTCCGGTAAGTGAACCAAAACAGTTTTGTATTATTAATATCTGTAATGTGCAAATGCCTTGTTTGCCTCTGCCATTTTATGAGTTTCTTCTCTCTTTTTAACAGCTGCTCCAGAATTATTAAATGCATCTAACAATTCTCCAGCAAGCCTTTCTTTCATGTATTTTTCTCCTCTTTTTCTTGCAGCACCTAACATCCATCTAATTCCTAATGTCTGTCTTCTTTCAGGTCTAACTTCCATAGGTACCTGATATGTAGCACCACCTATTCTTCTTGCTTTAACTTCAAGAAGCGGCATTACATTATTCATAGCTGTTTCGAATACTTCAATAGGATCTTTACCTGTCTTTTCTGCTATTGTATCAAAAGCTGCATAGCAAATTTTCTCTGCTACACCTTTTTTACCATCTTCCATTATGCTGTTTATTAATTTTGTAACAACCTTACTGTTGTATAGTGGATCTGGTAATACATCTCTTTTTGCTATATGTCCTTTTCTTGGCACTTTTCTTCCCTCCTTAACAATTGTATTTAAGTTCATCGGTACTCGGCTTGTAAGCCGCAAAATGCTTTGTACTTCTGCAAGTTTTAAATATCTATTTTAAATGCCGAAGACACAGCATCTTAATTCAAATTATTATTTTTGCTTTGGTCTTTTTGCGCCATACTTAGATCTACTCTGCATTCTGTTAGCAACACCTGCTGAGTCTAAAGCACCTCTAACAATATGATACCTTACACCTGGAAGGTCTTTTACTCTTCCACCTCTTATAAGAACAACACTATGCTCCTGTAAGTTATGTCCTACACCTGGAATATAAGCAGTTACTTCATAGCTGTTTGTAAGTCTTACTCTGGCAATTTTTCTTAAAGCTGAGTTAGGCTTCTTTGGCGTAGTAGTTTTAACTACAGTACATACTCCTCTTTTTTGAGGGCATTCTTTTAGTGCTGGTGCATTTGATTTGGTTGTTATTGTCTTTCTGCCTTTTTTTACTAATTGGCTAATTGTTGGCATTAGTTACACCTCCTTCATAGTTTTCTTACAAACTTTTACTAACATACTTTTAAAATGTATATTAAATTTTAGTTATAAGCTTATTAATCATTTAGAATTAAAGCTGCTGATGCTCCTACGTCTATGCCACATAGTCTGCCTAATTCCTTCATTGTATCAACATATTTAATTTCAACAGTATGTTCTTCAGCAAGACTTTTAACCTGCTGAATTAACTTTTCATCAGCATCACATGCAATATAAACAGTTTTTCCCTGTCCAGATTTAATGCATTTTATTGTCTGCTTTAACCCTATAGCTTTCTTACCTGTAAGCCTATGGACCATAATTGACCCTCCCTATAGGAATAATGTTTGCAGGGCAAAGTTCTAATTACTGAATATTTAAAACTATGTCCCTGCAAAAACATACAGATGTATTTTATCACTTTAAATTTATTATGTCAATAAACTTAAATCTTAGCATCTTCATTATTTGTTAAGCTTTTTTCTGGCTTTTCCTTTTCTGTATTAATTCTTACAGATCTATATCTAGTCATACCAGTTCCAGCTGGAATCAGCTTACCAATTATTACATTTTCCTTTAGTCCAAGTAATGGATCAATTTTACCTTTTATTGCAGCATCTGTAAGAACTCTAGTTGTTTCCTGGAAGGAAGCTGCTGATAAAAATGAATCAGTTGCTAAAGCTGCTTTTGTTATTCCTAGTAATGCTATTCTGCCTTCTGCCGGTTTACCACCAGACTCTTCAACCTTTTTATTTGCATCTTCAAAGTCAAACATATCAATCAATACACCTGGCAGCAGATCAGTATCACCCTGATCTTCAACCTTTACTTTTCTTGTCATTTGCTTTATTACGGTTTCAAGATGCTTATCATTTATATCAACACCTTGAAGTCTGTAAACTTTTTGAACTTCAGATAAAAGATAATTTTTTACACCGTTAACTCCCTTAATTCTAATAACATCATGCGGGTTAACTGAACCTTCAGTTATCTCATCTCCAGCATTAATTATATCTCCATTTGAAACTTTAAGTCTTGAACCAAATGGTATATCGTAGCTTACCTCTTCTCCGGAATCAGAAACTACAATAACAGTTCTCTTTTTCTTTGTGTCTTCCATTTTCACTGTTCCTGAAATTTCTGATACAATTGCAAGTCCCTTAGGTTTTCTTGCTTCAAATAACTCTTCAACTCTTGGTAAACCTTGTGTAATATCTGATCCGGCAACACCACCAGTATGGAATGTTCTCATTGTAAGCTGAGTTCCTGGTTCACCTATACTTTGTGCAGCAATTATTCCAACAGACTCGCCTATACTTATTTTTTTTGCTGTAGCCATATCCATACCATAACATTTAGCGCAGACACCATGTCTTGATTTACAGGTAAATACAGATCTGATCTTTACTTTATTAATTCCGGCTTTCTCAACTTTTTCAGCAAGGTTAACATCCATATAAGTATCTCTAGGAACCAATACCTCACCAGTAGATGGATTGATTATATCCTCTGCTGAATATCTTCCTGTAAGTCTTTCCGTAAGAGACTCAATTACTTCATTACCTTCTTTAATCTGTGATACTTCAAAGCCTTCCGTTGTTCCACAATCTTCTTCCCTTACAATTACATCCTGGCTGACATCTACCAATCTTCTAGTAAGATAACCTGAGTCAGCTGTCTTTAAAGCTGTATCAGCATTACCCTTTCTGGCACCATGAGTGGAAATGAAATATTCCAGGATATCCAGACCTTCTCTGAATGATGAACGAATTGGCAATTCAATAATTTTACCAGAAGGATTTGCCATAAGTCCTCTCATACCAGCCAATTGTTTTATCTGGCTTCTGGAACCTCTGGCTCCAGAATCTGCCATCATGAATATTGGATTAAATCTATCCAGGTTATCCATTAGTGCATTTGCTATATCTTCTGTAGTTTTGGTCCATTTATCAATAACTCTTTCATATCTTTCTTCTTCAGATATGAAACCTCTTCTATACATTTTTTCTATCTTATCAATGGCCGCATCAGCCTCTGCTAATAATTCTTTTTTAGCCTCTGGAACTACCATATCTGAAGTTGATACTGTTATTCCACTAACAGTAGAGTAATGATATCCCTTTGCCTTGATTTTATCAAGCATTATTGACGTTTGAGTTGGTCCATGTTTTAAGTAGCATTTATCTATTATTTTACCTAAATTCTTCTTTGCAACCAAAAAGTCCACTTCAAGTTTAAATTCATTTTCAGGCTTGCTTCTATCAATAAATCCTAAATCCTGCGGTATGGATTCATTAAATATTAACTTTCCGGGTGTAGTTTCAATTATACCTGTCTTTAATTGTCCATCAACAGTTTTAAACATTTTTACCTTAATCTTAGCATGAACATCAATTTCTTTTAATTGATAAGCCATAAGTACTTCATCAACAGATGAAAATGCTTTACCTTCACCTTTGACACCATCTTTATCGATAGTTAAATAATATGATCCTAAAACCATATCCTGTGTAGGTACAACAACTGGTTTTCCATCAGATGGCTTTAATATATTATGTGCTGCAAGCATTAAGAATCTTGCTTCTGCCTGAGCCTCAACAGATAATGGTACATGAACAGCCATCTGGTCACCATCAAAGTCAGCATTATAAGCAGTACATGCAAGTGGATGTAACTTAATAGCCCTGCCCTCTACCAGTATTGGCTGAAAAGCCTGAATTCCAAGTCTGTGTAGTGTAGGAGCACGATTAAGCAATACTGGATGATCTGAAATTACCTCTTCTAAAACATCCCATACCTGAGTCTGAACTCTTTCAACCATTCTCTTAGCGCTCTTTATATTATGTGCTAAACCACTTTGAACTAATTTCTTCATAACAAATGGTTTAAACAATTCAAGAGCCATTTCCTTTGGAAGTCCGCATTGATACATCTTTAGTTCTGGTCCTACTACAATAACAGAACGTCCAGAGTAATCAACACGCTTACCAAGCAGATTTTGTCTGAATCTTCCTTGCTTTCCTTTTAACATATCAGATAATGATTTTAAAGGCCTGTTTCCTGGTCCAGTAACTGGTCTCCCTCTTCTTCCATTATCAATTAATGCATCAACAGCTTCCTGCAGCATTCTTTTTTCATTTCTTACTATTATCTCTGGTGCTCCAAGATCTAATAATTTTTTCAATCTGTTATTTCTATTAATAACTCTTCTATATAAGTCGTTTAAGTCAGATGTGGCAAATCTTCCTCCATCGAGCTGAACCATTGGTCTTAAATCAGGGGGAATTACCGGAATAACATCAATTATCATCCAGTCTGGCTTATTATGGGACTTTCTGAAGGATTCAACAACCTCAAGTCTTCTTATAATCCTTATTCTCTTTTGTCCTGTACTTGTTTTTAAATCTTCCTTTAATTCAGCTGACAAGCGATCTAAGTCAAGCTCTTTCAGCAGTACCTTTACAGATTCAGCCCCCATGCCGGCAACGAAATTTTCTTCTCCATATTTATCGCAGGCCTCCCTATATTCCTTTTCATTCAGAAGCTGTTTCTTCAGTAGTGGTGTTTCCTTTGGATCTAACACAACATATGAAGCAAAATATAGAATCTTTTCCAATGCTCTTGGTGACATATCAAGAATAAGTCCCATTCTTGATGGTATGCCTTTAAAATACCATATATGAGAAACTGGAGCTGCTAATTCAATATGTCCCATTCTTTCACGTCTTACTTTAGCTTTTGTTACTTCAACACCGCATCTATCGCATACAATTCCCTTATATCTAATTCTTTTATACTTTCCGCAGTGACATTCCCAGTCTTTTATTGGTCCAAATATTCTTTCACAAAAAAGACCATCTCTTTCTGGTTTTAAAGTCCTATAATTAATGGTTTCAGGTTTCTTCACTTCACCTCTTGACCATTCTCTTATTTTCTCCGGTGAAGCAAGACCTATTTGTAGTGCATCAAAATTGTTTAATTCAAACAAGGGTACATCCTCCCTTCAAAATTAATGTTCATCATTAAAATCATCAATTTCCAAATCACTCTGAAGCTCATCTAATGGTAAATCATCATAATCTATATCATCTTCTAAATCTGTTTCGGAATTGCTGTCATCATTTTCATCTTTATACTCTGCATCTGGTACTGGAGGGACATCATCCTCTGTTCCTTCAATATTTACTTCAAGATCTTCAGCTTCATCATCAACAGATTCCTTAATTTTAATCTCTTTATTTTCATCATTTAATACTTTAACATCAAGACATAATGCCTGAAGTTCCTTAATAAGTACTTTAAATGATTCTGGTACTCCTGGCTCAGGGATGTTTTCACCCTTCACTATTGCCTCATAAGTTTTTACTCTTCCTACAACATCATCAGATTTAACAGTTAATATTTCCTGAAGTGTATGTGCTGCACCATATGCCTCTAATGCCCAAACTTCCATTTCTCCAAATCTTTGTCCGCCAAATTGAGCTTTACCTCCTAAAGGCTGCTGCGTAACTAATGAATAAGGTCCTGTTGATCTGGCATGAATCTTATCATCTACTAAGTGAGCAAGTTTTAGAATATACATATATCCTACCGTTACCCTGCTATCAAATGCTTCTCCGGTTCTTCCATCATACAGCATTGTTTTACCATCTGCATCATATCCGGCCTTCTTTAAACATTCAACAATCTCTTCTTCCCTGGCACCATCAAAAACTGGTGTTGCAATGTGCCAGCCTAATTCACTAGCTGCCCATCCTAAATGAACTTCAAGTACCTGCCCAATGTTCATACGTGAAGGAACACCCAATGGATTTAAGCATATCTGAAGTGGTCTTCCATCTGGCAGGAAAGGCATATCTTCTTCAGGTAAAACTCTTGATATAACACCTTTATTACCATGTCTGCCAGCCATTTTATCTCCAACTGATATTTTTCTTTTCTGAGCTATATAACATCTAACAAGTTTATTAACTCCTGGAGGTAATTCGTCTCCATTTTCCCTTGTAAATACTTTTACATCTACAATTATGCCTGCTTCACCATGAGGAACTCTAAGCGAAGTATCTCTGACTTCTCTTGCCTTTTCACCGAATATAGCTCTTAGAAGCCTTTCTTCAGCTGTTAACTCTGTTTCTCCCTTTGGGGTTACCTTACCAACTAAAATATCCCCTGATCTAACCTCTGCTCCTATTCTTATAATTCCTCTCTCGTCTATATCTTTAAGAGCATCTTCACCTACATTTGGAATATCCCTGGTTATTTCTTCAGGTCCGAGCTTTGTATCCCTGGCTTCTGCCTCATACTCTTCAATATGAATAGAAGTAAATACATCCTCTCTAACTAATTCTTCAGAAATAAGCATAGCATCTTCGTAGTTATAGCCTTCCCATGTAATAAATCCCATACGAATATTTTTGCCTAATGCAATTTCACCTAAATCAGTAGATGGTCCGTCTGCTAAAACTGTACCCTTTTCTACTCTTTCATTTTTGCTTACAATAGGTCTTTGATTTATACATGTTCCCTGATTTGATCTCTTGAATTTTAATAGTCTGTAAATATCCGTACCACCGTCAGAATCTCTTTTAACTCTTATTTCATTAGCACTAACATAGGATACAGCTCCGGCATTTTTAGCCTTTGGTAGCACCCCTGAATCAACTGCAGCTTTATATTCTATTCCTGTACCAACAATTGGAGCCTGCGGCTTAAGTAATGGAACTGCCTGACGCTGCATGTTTGATCCCATTAGGGCACGGCTGGCATCATCATTTTCCAAAAATGGTATCATTGCAGTTGCTACAGATACTAATTGTCTTGGAGACACATCCATTAAATCTACCTCTGTATTAGGTACCAATATAACATCTTCAAGTGATCTGACAGTTACCTTTTTATCTATAAAATGTCCCTCATCATCAAGAGGTTCATTAGATTTAGCAATCAAGTATTGATCTTCTTCATCAGCAGTCATATAAGTTATATCCTTTGTTACAATTCCTGCTTTCTTATCAATTCTTCTATAAGGCGTTTCAATAAATCCATATTCATTAACTCTTGCATATGTAGCTAAAGAGTTAATTAAGCCTATATTAGGTCCTTCTGGAGTTTCTATAGGACACATTCTGCCATAATGTGAATGATGAACGTCTCTTACTTCAAATCCAGCTCTTTCTCTGGATAATCCACCTGGTCCTAATGCTGAAAGTCTTCTCTTATGAGTTAACTCTGACAATGGGTTGGTCTGATCCATAAATTGTGACAGCTGAGAACTGCCAAAGAACTCTTTTATAGCCGCTGCCACTGGTCTTATATTTATTAAGGCCTGAGGTGTTATTACTTCCTGGTCCTGAATCGTCATTCTTTCCTTGACAACTCTTTCCATTCTGGAAAGACCTATTCTAAATTGGTTTTGTAACAATTCGCCTACAGATCTTAGTCTCCTGTTTCCTAAATGATCTATGTCATCGGTATTTCCAACATTATAAGTTAATCCTAATTCGTAACTTATAGTTGCATATATATCGTCCCTGATAATATGCTTAGGGATCAATTCATGAATTCTCTTTTTTATCTGTTCCTTAATTTCGGCTTCATCATTTGAGTTATCCAGTATTTCCTTTAATGTTGGATAATGCACATTTTCTTTTATATTTAAATCGCTTATATCAAATTCGACAAATTTATGTATGTCTACAAAATGATTTCCAATTACTTTATGAACCTTATCTTCAACTTCAATTTTTACAGTATTAATTCCACTATTTTGAATATCTAATGCTACGTCTCTGTCAATTCTTTCTCCTTTTTGGACAAAAATCTCTCCAGTCTGTGGATTTACGATATCTTCTGCAGCAATTTGATTAGCAATTCTTAAATGCAATGCTAATTTCTTGTTAAATTTATATCTTCCTACTCTAGATAAGTCATATCTTTTTGGGTCAAAAAATAGAACATCAATTAGTGATAAAGCGCTATCAACAGTTGGAGGCTCACCTGGTCTTAGTCTTTTATAGACTTCCAGTAAAGCTTCATCTCTGGTTTTAGTATTATCTTTTTCAATTGTTGCTTTTAATCTTTCATCGTCTCCAAATAGTTCAACAACTTCAGCATCTGTACCATATCCCAATGCTCTTGCAAGAATAGTTATTGGTAGTTTCCTTGTTTTATCTATTCTAACGTAAATAACATCATTTGAATCTGTTTCGTACTCAAGCCATGCTCCTCTATTTGGTATTACTGTAGCAGAATAAAGCTTCTTACCAGTTTTATCCACAGACATGTCATAATACACACCCGGTGATCTTACCAGCTGACTTACAATAACTCTTTCTGCTCCGTTGATTATAAAAGTTCCTTGCTCTGTCATGAGAGGAAAATCTCCCATAAATACTTCTTGTTCCTTTACTTCTCCAGTTTCCTTATTAAGTAGTCTTACTTTGACCTTTAAAGGTGCTGCATAAGTAGCATCTCTTTCCTTACATTCTTCAACTTGATACTTGATGTTTTCTAAGTCAAGTTTGTATCCGACAAATTCCAGGTTTAAGTTACCTGTATAATCCTGAATAGGATTAATATCGTCAAAAACTTCCTGCAGACCTTCCTTTAAGAACCAATCGTAGGAATCCAATTGAACTTCAATTAGGTTAGGCATTTCTGCTACTTCTTTAAGTTTTGAAAAGTTCATTCTTGTTCTTTTGCCAACTTTGACAGGATGTACCATTGACTTTCACCCCTTGCATAAACTAAAAATAACCAAAAACACAACAGTTTATAGATTTATGTCTTTGGAATAAATACACTATTATAAAATAGTATTGCCTTTTATGTAAAAAAAATTCAGTACTTGTAAAACTTGTATAGTTTCGCATTGTAACTAATAATCAATGCAATTAATTATATTATCATATAAATATTCTATTGTCAATGCAAGTAACAAAACTTTTACTATTATTCTTATATATACTTAAAAAGAGGCACTTAATGAAAAGTGCCTCTTTCTGACAAACACTAATAACTATTTTAATTCAACTTCTGCTCCAACTTCTGTAAGTTTTGTTTTAATTGATTCTGCTTCGTCTTTGCTTACAGCTTCTTTAAGTGTCTTTGGAGCTCCGTCTACTAATTCCTTAGCATCCTTTAATCCAAGACCAGTTATTTCTCTTACTGCTTTTATAACTTTAATTTTTTCTGATCCAATGCTCTTTAATACTACATCGAACTCAGTTTTTTCTTCTGCAGCTGGAGCTGCAGCACCAGCACCTGCTGCTGCAACTGGAGCAGCTGCGCTTACACCAAACTCTTCTTCACATGCTTTTACTAATTCATTTAATTCTAAAACACTCATTTCCTTTATAGCTTGAATGATTTCTTCTTTATTCATAATTAAGCACCTCCAATAATTTTATTAAGCTTCTTTTGATTCTTTTGATTCTTTAATAGCATTTAATAAGTATACAAAACTTGATAATGGAGCTTTGAAGCTTCCAAGAAGTTTTGCAATAAGAACATCCTTTGATGGAATGCTGGCAATTTGTTCAATTGTTTGTGCATCATAAACTTTTCCATCAATGATACCGCCTTTTAATTCCAACTTTTTATGTTTTCCAGCAAAATTCTTTAATATTCTTGCTGGTGCAGTAGCATCTTCATATCCAAAAGATACTGAAATTGGTCCGTCTATAATACTTGTAGCTTCTTCAAAGCCACATTCCTTAGCAGCTAAAGTTGTCAAAGTATTTTTAAAGACTCTGTACTCAATACCTGCATCTCTTAATTGTTTTCTAAGTTCTGTATCCTCTTCAACAGTTAAGCCTTGGTATTTAGAAAATACTATGCCTTGAGCTTTTTCAAACTTTTCCTTTATTGCTAATACTTTTGCTTCTTTTAATTCCCTGTTTTTACTCACTGCTTGCCACCTCCTTACAGTTATAAGTACAAATCATATAATTAAAGGTCCCTCCATAGACATGAAGAGACCAATTGTAATCAATTATGTTCTCCTCGGCAGGCCCTTATGGTTACGCTTATGCACCTACTGTCTGTGGAAAATTTTTATTCAACTTTTTGTATTATAACATTTACTGTATGCTAAGTCAATACTACTCTAATACTTTTGTTGGGTTTATTTTAACTCCAGGTCCCATAGTACTTGAAACAACTACTGACTTAATGTATTGACCTTTTGCTGCAACTGGTTTAGCTTTTACTATAGCTTCCATTAAAGCATGGAAGTTAGTAGCTAATTTTTCAGATTCAAATGATTTCTTTCCTATTGGAACGTGAACGATAGAAGTTTTATCAACTCTATATTCTACCTTACCAGCTTTAATGTCTGATAATGCTTTTGCTACATCAAATGTAACAGTTCCTGATTTAGGGTTAGGCATTAATCCCTTAGGTCCTAATACTCTACCTAGTCTACCAACAACACCCATCATATCAGGTGTAGCTACGACTACATCAAAATCAAACCAATTTTCTTTTTGAATTTTATCTAAATATTCTTCTGCTCCTACATAATCTGCTCCAGCAGCCTCGGCTTCCTTAGCCTTTTCGCCTTTAGCGAACACTAAAACTTTAACAGTTTTTCCTGTTCCATGAGGAAGCACAACAGCTCCTCTAACCTGCTGATCTGCATGCCTTGGGTCAACGCCAAGTCTAACAGCCAGTTCAATTGTTTCATCAAACTTAGCTTTGGATGTTTTAACAACTAATTCCATTGCCTCAGCTGGTGTATATAATACATTTTTATCAATAAGCTTAGCACTTTCATTATAATTCTTTCCCATATGCCAATCCTCCTTTGTGGTATTAACGGTTTTTACCTCCCACTAATTTAAGTTAACTATTCTTCTACAGTTATTCCCATACTTCTTGCAGTTCCTGCAATCATGCTCATAGCTGATTCAACTGAAGCTGCATTTAAGTCAGGCATTTTTGTTTCAGCAATCTGCTTTAGCTGAGCCTTAGTGATTTTTGCAACTTTTGTCTTGTTAGGAACTCCTGAGCCGCTCTCAATTCCAACTGCTTTCTTTAAAAGAACAGCTGCTGGTGGAGTCTTTAGTATAAAACTAAAAGATCTATCCTGATATACTGTGATTACGACTGGAATTATTAAACCTGCCTGTTGGGCAGTTTTGGCATTAAATTCCTTACAGAAACCCATAATGTTTACACCATGCTGACCTAAAGCTGGACCAACTGGTGGTGCTGGAGTAGCTTTTCCTGCAGGAAGCTGAAGCTTAATCATTCCTACTACTTTCTTAGCCATGTATTTATACCTCCTATTATGTGGTAATACGGACTTTAGTCCTCCCACTTATTAAGACTTTCGTCTTTTTAGCTAATCTAGTTTTTCTATTTGACTAAAATCTAGTTCAACAGGTGTTTCCCTGCCAAACATATTAACTAACGCTTTAATCTTATGTTTTTCCTGGTTAATTTCCTGAATTACAGCTGGGAAATTCTCCAAAGGACCTGAAGTAACTTTTACTGTTTCCCCAGCCTTTACATCTATGCTGACCTGCTTTTCAGCAATTCCCATAGATGAAACTTCCTCATCTGTAAGTGCAACCGGCTTAGATCCTGGACCTACAAAGCCAGTAACACCTCTTGTGTTTCTAACTATGTACCACGAATCATCCGTCATTATCATTTTTACTAATACATATCCTGGAAATATCTTTTTAAGAGTAATCTTTTTCTTACCATCCTTTACTTCAACCTGTTCTTCCATTGGAACCTGGACATCATGAATCCATTCGCTCAGATTTCTATTTTCAACAGTTTTTTCAAGGTTTACCTTTACCTTATTTTCATAACCAGAATATGTATGTACAACATACCATCTAGCTCTCTCTGCCATAATCTTAGGGACGGTTTTCAAATATCCACCCCTACCTCCTTTTTAACTATATTTACAAGTTACCTTTATTATAGAGTTTTAATTCAACTATTATTCCATGCATAAGTAAAAAAGCTGTAATTATACGCCTTTACAAATGCATAAGCTTAATTTTATGATAAAACTCCTGTATTAAGACTTAAAGATAATCTTAAAGAGGCTACTAAAACCAAAATCAAATATTGCAATAAATACTATATATATCAGACAAAATATAAGTACTGTAATAGCTGCTTTTTTTGTATCTTCCTTTGAAGCCCAAGTAATTCTTTTAAACTCAGCCTTCATTCCTGTCAAATACTTTATTAATCCATTTCTAGGAGCTTTAACTGCTTTTGCGCCATTAACTTTTTGTTCACCAGCCATTATCTTCACATCCTTAAAAGTTATAAAAGCTCATACTATTTTGTCTCTTTATGTAGTGTATGTTTATGGCAAAATGGGCAATACTTTCTCATTTCTAATCTATCTGGGTCATTCTTCTTATTTTTCATTGTATTGTAATTTCTCTGCTTGCAGTCTTGACATGCTAAAGTAACTTTTACTCTCATTGTTCTACACCTCCCGGTATTTATCCTGTCATATATAAAAGCTTAAATGCTATATAACACATAATTTTGCACTACCTTAATAATTTATCATAAGATAGTTGTTATGTCAATATTTCATTAACTTGCTTTTAAAAGGACCAGGTCTAGAAACCCAGTCCTAAATTTCAGCAAATTATTAATTACTCAATAATTTTAGTAACAACACCTGATCCAACTGTTCTTCCGCCTTCTCTTATAGCAAATCTTAATTCTTCGTTCATTGCAACTGGTGTTATTAACTCAACTGTCATATCTATATGATCTCCAGGCATTACCATTTCTACTCCATCTGGTAATTTTATTGATCCTGTTACATCTGTTGTTCTGAAGTAAAATTGTGGTCTGTATCCATCAAAGAATGGAGTATGTCTTCCGCCTTCTTCTTTCTTTAATACATATACCTGACCTACAAATTTATGATGTGGATGTACTGAACCTGGTTTTGCTAATACCTGGCCTCTTTCAATTTCTTCCCTCTGTATTCCTCTTAACAATGCTCCTATGTTGTCTCCTGCTTCTGCTCTGTCCAGTGTCTTCCTGAACATTTCTACGCCTGTTACTACTGTCTTCTTCTTTTCTGTGCTTAGGCCTACGATTTCTACTTCATCGCCTATTTTTAATTCTCCTGTTTCTACTCTTCCTGTTGCAACTGTTCCTCTTCCTGTTATTGTCATTACATCTTCTACTGGCATTAAGAATGGTTTGTCAGTTGCTCTCTTTGGTGTTGGTATATAGCTGTCTACTGCATCCATTAATTCATATATGCATTTTGTTGCTTCTGGATCATCTGGATTCTCTAATGCTTTTAATGCTGATCCTACTATTATTGGTGTGTCATCTCCTGGGAATCCATACTCATTTAATAGCTCTCTTACTTCCATTTCTACTAATTCTATTAATTCTGGATCATCTACCTGGTCTGCTTTGTTTAAGAATACTACTATGTACTGTACTCCAACCCTGCTTGCCAACAGTATATGCTCTCTTGTCTGAGGCATTGGACCATCTGCTGCACTTACTACCAGGATTGCTCCATCCATCTGAGCTGCTCCTGTTATCATGTTCTTTACATAGTCAGCATGTCCTGGACAGTCTACGTGTGCATAATGTCTCTTATCTGTCTCATATTCAACATGTGCTGTGTTGATTGTGATTCCTCTTTCTTTTTCTTCTGGTGCTTTATCTATTTCGTCATACTTTGTTGCTGATGCATAGCCTTTCTTTGACAGTACCATTGTTATTGCTGCTGTTAATGTTGTCTTACCGTGGTCTACGTGTCCTATTGTTCCTATGTTTACATGTGGTTTTGTTCTTTCATATTTTGCTTTTGCCATTTTTCATTTCCTCCCTTTGAATTAACATTTCCCTCATCAAGTAAACTTACCCTGGTGTGTTGCGTGTAAGCTATAATTTTTTTGGAGCCCGCGACCAGGATCGAACTGGTGACCTCCACCTTACCAAGGTGACGCTCTACCTACTGAGCTACGTGGGCAATTTTTTATTATTGGAGCGGGAGACGGGAATTGAACCCGCGGCAACTAGCTTGGGAAGCTAGTGTTCTACCGCTGAACTACTCCCGCTCAATAGCAATGATATAATACATATACCGATTATAAATTTTAATATAATAATGCTGGTTTGTCAATATGTATTTAAAAATTATTTATTTAAACACTTTTCCAGCTTTCTTTTTACCCTTTGCAGTGCATTATCAATTGATTTAGCATGTCTATCTAAATCGCAGGCAATTTCCAGATAGGACTTTCCATCTAAATATGACATTAATACTTCCATCTCTAAACTAGACAAAACTTCTCCAATTTCAGATTGAATATGATTTAATTCTTCCCTGCTTATAACTAGTTCCTCGGGATCTGCAACTTTCGCTTCTGATAAAACATCCATGAGTGTTCTGTCAGAATCCTCGTCATATATAGGCTTATTAAGAGATATATAGGTGTTTAAAGGTATATGCTTCTGTCTTGTTGCAGTTTTTATTGCAGTAATAATCTGTCTTGTAACACAAAGCTCTGCAAAAGCTTTAAAAGATGATAATTTATCGGTTCTAAAATCTCTTATGGCCTTATATAACCCTATCATTCCCTCTTGATATATATCTTCCTTGTCAGCTCCAATTAAAAAATAAGATTTAGCCTTAGCTTTAACAAAATTCTGATATTTGTTTATAAGAAATTCCTGTGCCTTTATGTCCCCATTTTTAGCTAAAACTGCTACTTCCTCATCCATTTTATCTTCATATATGGAAGTTGCCTTGTTTTTCATAACCCCATTATCCAAGCTATCTCCCCCCAATCTAAATATAAGCCACAAAACAATTATACATTACATATAATTTTTCAGTCAAGTAAATTTAGTCGCTTCTTCGAATTTTTTCTAGCACTTCCAGTATATCCTTATCAAGTCTTTCCTCAAGAGTCGACTTATTTGAACTTTTTATCTTATTTAATTTCTTTTTAATCGCTTGTTCACTACCCGTAACCTCATGGTAAAATTCTAAGGATGACATTCTGGTGGCACCCCTTTGAAATACAACCTGCTGTTCAAGGGAATCAGAAGTTACTACAGACACATCTATTTTTCTGCCAATATTATTTACATTCTTTTCAATAAAACTATCTGCAGTCTCTCCCTCTTTAGTATACACTACTATTATATTTGAATTTATTTCTTCCCTCTTCTCCAAACTACCTTTTTTTAAATGAGCATCAAATACTAAGTATAATTTACAATTATTGTATACTGCATAATTTTCAAGAATTTCAATTAACTTTTGTCTGGCGATTTCCAGATTAATATCTTTCGCAGCTCGAAGGTCAGACCAACTGTTAATTACATTATAACCATCTACAAATATTGTTTTCACTTTACTTCTTTAGTTATTTTTTGTTTTAATATTTCATACATTAGTATTCCACCTGCCACTGAAGCATTTAAAGATGAAATTTTTCCTACCATTGGTATTTTAACAAGTACATCACACTTTTCTTTTGAAAGCTTTGATATTCCTCTGCCTTCGCTTCCAATTATTAAAGCGGTCCCTCCTGAAAAATCCACATTATAACTGTATTTACTGCCTTCCATATGAGCTCCATAAATCCAAATACCTTTTGCTTTTAGCTTATCAATAACAGAATTAATATTTGTAACTTTAGAAATCATCATATGTTCAACTGCACCTGCTGAGGATTTATAAACAGCAGGTGTTACTCCTACATTTCTTCTTTTAGGAATAATTATGCCATGTACTCCGCATGCTTCTGCAGTTCTTACTATTGACCCGAAATTATGCGGGTCTTCTATTTCATCCAATATTACTATGAAAGGTTCTTCGCCTTTTTTATCTGCATACTCTAAAATATCTTCTACTTCACAATATTTAAATGGTGTTACTTGAGCTATTACACCCTGATGAGATCCAGTTACAGACATTGAATCAAGTTTTCTTCTATCAACTTCTTTTATTACAACCCCTTTTTCTTTAGCAAGTGCTGTAATAACACTTATGGAGCCTGAAGTATCCCCTTTCGCAACTAATATCTGTTCCACAGTACTTTGTCCCTTTAGAGTTTCAATCACGGCATTCCTGCCCTCTACAATATCCTCACGTATTTCCTTTGATTCATTATTTTCAAAACTCTTTTTGTAATTAGCTGGAGCTTTTTCTGTAATCCCTTTTACATTTTTATATTTATTTTCATTTTTTCTTGCATCTTTAGACACATATCTTCCTTCTCTGCCTTTGCTTTCTTTATTTCTATTATTTGTTTTGTTCACCATTATTCCTCTTTCCTATATTGTTTACATATTTATTAAAACTGTATTGTATATTATTATAATTTTTTAATTCGCTAACAGATACTAATGCCCAGCCGCTTTCTTTATCCAGGTTAGCAAAGTACTTATCAGCAGGATATGTGTTTTGTATTTTTGTAACATAGGCTTCTGTACAGTATGGTAAAAACTGAGAGTATATTGACTCTCCTCCTATTACAAATACATCATTCATTGGATATCTCTTTATCTTTTCAAATACTTCATTAACCGAACGGCATATAATCACTCTGTCATCATTAAAGCTTTCATTTTTACTAAGCACAATATTTACTCTGTCCTTCAGAGGATTTTTCAAAGGAAAAGATTCAAATGTTTCCCTTCCCATAACCACAACTTTCCCCAATGTCATTTGTTTGAAGAACTTCATATCTTCCGGAATTGACTGCAATAATCTGCCTCCACAGCCAATTCCCCAATTCAAGTCTACAGCAACAATAGCTTTCATGTCATCCGCCTCCTATATAGCAACAGGGATATTCTTTATTTGAGCACCGCTTTTGTATCCTTCTAATACAAAGTCATCAACCTTAAAATCATAAAAATCTTTTTTATCTGGATTAATTAATAATTTAGGCGCAGCATAAGGAGTCCTTTGAATAAGTTCTTTAATTAAAGGTATGTGCCTGTCATATATATGTGCATCTGCAATAACATGAACAAATTCTCCAACCTCTAAATTGCTTACCTGAGCCAGCATATGTACAAGTATTGCATATTGAGATACATTCCAATTGTTGGCCACCAAAACATCCTGTGATCGTTGATTAAGTATAGCATTAAGTTTTTTACCTGTAACATTAAATGTCATGCTATATGCACAAGGATATAAATTCATTTCATGTAAATCATTATGATTGTACATATTAACCATAATTCTTCTACTATATGGATTGTGCTTTAAATCATATAATACCCTATCAACTTGATCAAATTCTCCTTCCTGGTATTTATGCTTGATACCAAGTTGATATCCGTAAGCTTTGCCTATAGAGCCATCTTCATTTGCCCAGCTGTCCCAAATGTGGCTGTTAAGATCTTTAACATTATTGGATTTCTTTTGCCATATCCAAAGCAATTCATCTATTGCTGCCTTTAAATTTGTTGGCCTTAATGTAAGAATAGGGAATTCCTTGGAAAGGTCATATCTATTAATAACACAAAATTTCTTAATTGTATGAGCAGGTGTACCATCAGGCCATTTAGCCCTTATAATTTGGCCTTCAGATGAAACTCCATTTTCAAGTATATCTTTGCACATTTCAATAAAAATATTATCAGCTTTACTCAAAATAAAACTCCTTTCATATCTATGGTTTTTTATTTAGCTGTTATGTACTATATCTATTTAACTCTTTTGCTTATGTTTTAAATCAACAATTTCTTTAAACATGTAATTTAATCTATCCATCTGTTCCGTTAAATATAGATATCCTATTAGCGCTTCAAGCCCTGTAGCATTTCTGTATTCTATTATATCTCCATTTTTAGGTGAGGTTGGTGATTTTGCATTTCTTCCCCTTTTAAAAATCCACTGCTCTTCTTCATTTAAGCTATCCACAATTGCCAAAATGAAATTACTTTGTGCCTGTGCTTTTACGTAGGATATTGCATTTACATGAAGCTTATGAGCTGACATATCATTGTTCTCACTTACCAGATAAATTCTCACAAACATTTCATAAACTGCATCTCCTACATAAGCCAATACCAGTGGATTTAACTGCCTGCATTGATCTTTAGTAAATTTATTTTCAAGTAATTCAAATTCCATTTTAATTCCGCCTTTTCTAAACTCTTTTCCATCTAACTCCTTGTGGTGTATCCTCCAAAGTTATGCCCTGTGATTTTAATTCATCTCTTATTTTATCTGCCAGTGCCCAGTTTTTTTCCTTCCTTGCCTGCTGTCTTTCCATTATTAGTTTTTCAATATCTTTTTCCAGATTATCTTTGGTCGTTTTTTGAAGAATGCCTAAAGGTTCTCCAAGTTCCCTAATCAAACTTATGCACTTATTAATTAATTCCTTTGAAGCATTAACATCCACATGAATGTTTATGTCCTTTATTAAATCAAATATAACTGATATAGCATCTGCTGTATTAAAATCATCATCCATCTTCTCTATGTATTTATCCCTATATTTTAGTAAATCTTTATAATAATCATTTTCAGCTTCCTGTATATTTTCTAATTTAACTTCATTAAGTAAGCTCTCTAAATTATATAACGAATTATAAAGTCTTTCCACAGATGATTTAGCAGACTCAAGGAGTTCATCACTAAAATTGATCTGAGCCCTATAGTGAGCTGAAAGCATAAAAAATCTTATTACATCAGCATCATACTTTTCTAATACCTCTCTTGCAGTAAAAAAGTTATTCAGGGATTTTGACATCTTCTGATTGTTCACATTTACAAAGGCGGAATGCATCCAGTAATTGGCAAAGGGTTTACCTGTTAATGCTTCACTTTGTGCTATTTCATTTTCGTGATGAGGGAATATCAAATCTGTTCCACCACCATGAATGTCTATTGTTTCACCTAAAACATTATATGCCATGCATGAGCATTCTATATGCCACCCTGGTCTTCCCAAGCCCCATGGGCTTTCCCATGCAGGTTCACCAGGTTTTTGCTTTTTCCACAATGCAAAATCCATTGGATCAGTTTTTCTTTCATCTATATTTATTCTGGCTCCAGCCTGAAGTTCATCAATATTTTGCCCTGAAAGCTTGCCATATTCATTAAATTTCTTTGTACTAAAATAAACATCCCCGTCTATTTCATAAGCATATCCTTTATTAATTAGTTCACTTACGAAAGAAACAATTTTATTTATATATTCAGTTGCCCTGGGATTAACTGTGGCCCTCTTAATGTGAAGCCTGTCTGCATCAGTGTAATATTCTCTGATAAATTTATCACCTAACTGTTTTACTGTAATCTGCTGTTCATTTGCTTTCTTTATCATTTTATCATCTATATCAGTGAAGTTCTGAACGAAATTGACTTTATATCCCTTGTATTCTAAATATCTTCTTATGGTATCAAAAACTATAAATGTTCTTCCATTTCCTAAATGAAAGTAATTATATACTGTTGGCCCGCAGACGTACATATTTACTTCTTTAGGATTTATGGTTACAAACTCCTCCTTCTTCTTAGTCAGCGTGTTATATATCTTCATTAAAATTTCCTGCTACTCAAAATATGGTCAAATCTATCCATACTGAGAAAATTCCTGTTTCATTGTACTTTGCCTTGCCTAAGCTACTACAGTTTGTATAGCACTCCACAGGCGTAAATTCCCGAAATAGCCTTCGGTACACATATAAGCGCTTGTTTAATTAAGCTATCTTATATTCTTTAGCATTAGCTAAATTGATTGAAGCATTTAAATCTTCTATTGTTATAAAGCTTGGTTTTTGCTTTATTAACTCACTTACTGTTTTATTAATATAATCAGTTCTAATATTTATAAGTCTTTGATGAAGTTTTTGTACCTTGACTATTTGTTTTTGGATATTTTGACGAGCAGCTTCCCCTTTCTCTTTTTTATTTCTTAATTTTAAACTTTCATATTTCCTTGAAAGCTTTCTTTGCTCACGTTTTAGTTTCTTTTGTAATTTTTTAACTCTTGAAGTTTTGTTTATATTTTTTTTAGTTATTCCATTACTGCAAATTGCAAAATCCATTAGTCCAAGGTCTATACCTATTCCTTCTGAATGGGGTTTATTGTTTACTTGGATATCTTCATCAACTAATACGGAAACATAATATCTATCAGCTTTCTGACTTACTGTTCCACTTGTTACTCTGCCATTAGCTGGGATATAACCGTATTCCTTGAGTCTAACCCAGCCTAAAGTTGGTATTTTAATTCTATGTCTTTCTATAATCCAATCAGTTTTATTGTTTTTAGGAAAATAGGCTTTAACATCTTGATTTTTCTTCTTTTTAAATTTAGGGAAACCACTTTTACCTTTAAAGAACTTCTTAAAAGCTTTTTCTCCATTCATAATAGCCTGTTTAACTGATTTTGAAGATACTTCTTTTATCCAAAGTTTATCTTGATTATTAGGTATATACTCATTATTAAGCCATTTAGAAAAATCCATGCCGCTAACAAATCTTTTTTCTTTTTCATAAACTTCTTTATTATGTGCAACATAAAAGTTATATATTTATAAACTATTTTATCTCTCCTTGATTATGTCAAATGGGATGTTATAAATTAATTCATATTATAATTAATGACTATATTATACTTATTTTATAACTAAAGTCATAAATATAATATAGCCATTTTAAAAATTATCTGCTTAATTCTAAATTATATCCTCTTTCCCTTAACTTATCCACTAAAATATCTGCATGTTCCTTTGACTGTACTTCTACTTCAAATGATACATAAGCATAATCCAGCCCTTTCTCATTCCAGTTATTATCCTGCCTTGTTTTAACTATGTTTGCTCCTAATGAAACAATATTGGTAACCAGTGATCCCAGCTGTCCGACTTTATCCTGTATTTCTATTGTAAATCGCAGTCTTCTTGTCTGCCTGACTAATTCCCTGTCAATTATTTTCTCAATCATTGCTATATCAATATTGCCGCCGCTTATTAAAGAAACTATGTTTTTGCCTTTAAAGTTCAGCTTATCTGCTAATATTGCAGCTAATGGTACAGCTCCAGCTCCCTCAGTTACTAATTTAGCTCTTTCCATTAACATAAATATTGAATGGGTGATTTCGTCCTCAGTAACAGTAATCACATCATCTACATACTTTTTAATATATTCAAAGCACAGATTTCCTGGTGTTCTTACAGAAATCCCATCTGCCAGAGATTTGGCACCTGGTACTGTTACTATTTCATTTTTTTCTAATGACATTTTTGTTGACGCAATAAGACCAGCTTGAACTCCTATTACCTTAACATCAGGTTTTATAGATTTTGCAGCTACTGCAATACCTGATATTAATCCTCCTCCTCCGATTGGCACTAAAATAATATCTGTTTCGGGCAGCTCCTCTAATATTTCTAAAGCTATTGTTCCCTGACCAGCCATAACCTGTATATCGTTAAATGGATGTATAAAAGTTAATCCCTGTGATTTTTGAATTTCAACTGCTTTTTCATAGCATTCATCATACACTTCTCCAAATTGCACAACTTCAGCTCCATATCTTCTTGTAGCCTGAACCTTTGACAATGGCGCAGTTATAGGCATGACAATGGTAGACTTTACTCCAAAAGCTGTTGCCGCATATGCCACTCCCTGTGCATGATTGCCGGCTGATGATGCTATTACTCCTTTTTCTCTTTCATCTTCTGTTAAGCTGGCAATCTTATTATATGCTCCCCTTAGTTTAAAGGCACCTGTCTTTTGTTTATTTTCACACTTTAGATAAATATTATTGCCGCTTAAATTAGAGAATGTACTAGAATAAATTAAAGGAGTTTTTCTAACCACTCCCTTAATGCTGCTCATGGCTTGTTTAATCATTTCTAAATTCAATTCCATTATAATTACTCTCCTAAATCTAAATTGTTTACTATTGCTTCCATGACTTCTGAATCAAAAAACTCCCCCTGCATAGGGCGAGTTATCACAGTGCCGCTTGACTTTTTACTAATTTTCATCGTTTAATCCTTTTGTTTTGCAAAAATCATTCTTCCTGCTGCCGTTTGAAGCACCGAAGTTACCACAACATTCATTATTTCTCCAATATGCTTTCGTCCGCCTTCAACAACAATCATAGTACCATCATCAAGGTATCCGATTCCCTGACTTGATTCTTTACCATCCTTAATTATTTGAATAGTCATCTCTTCGCCAGGAAGGACTACAGGTTTGACAGCATTTGCCAGCTCATTTATATTCAATACAGGAACCCCTTGAAATTCAGCTACCTTATTTAAATTATAATCATTTGTTATTACCTTACCATTAAGTAATTGTGCCAACTTTAAAAGTTTACTGTCAACTTCAGCTATTTCAGGAAAATCCTTTTCATAGATTTCCACTTCAATGTTTAATTCCTTCTGAATTTTGTTTAAAACATCCAGTCCTCTTCTTCCTCTGTTCCTTTTTAATCCATCAGATGAATCGGCTATATGCCTTAGTTCCTCCAAAACGAAATTTGGAATTACCAAAGTACCTTCTACAAATCCAGTCTGACAGATGTCAAATATTCTTCCATCTATTATTACCGATGTATCCAATACCTTTGGTGTACCTTTATGTCCTTTAGTCTTTTTTTCTTTTGGGGGGCTTGACTTCTTTATATTTGAAAACCATGAAGTTATTTCTTCCCTTTTCTTAATTGATATATTAGCACCTAATGCTGCCATTAATACTGCAACTACAAAAGCTAAAAAGATGCCAACATAAGGAATTTTCCCTATTAAATTTAAAAAGAAAGCAGATATTATAAGTCCCACTATGGCACCTGCAGTACCAAATAATATTTCATTAGCCGGGAGCCTTTGAATACTCCCTTCAAAATAGTCCATAACTTTCATTATCCAGGAAATCATCCACGGAGAAATCATAAAAAATATGAATCCAAATAAAATTGTTGAAAGAACCAAGAATAAAATCAAATTCACCGTACTATTAAAATTGCCCAGCTTTAAAAAATAGCTCATCTTGGAAGTTTCATTTGCAATGTAATATCCCAAAATTAATCCGATCATTGTAAAAAGTCCTCTTAAAATCTTCTTAATCAATGATTTCACCTCCTCTTTTAATTATTAACAATTTTTTCATTCTAAAACATACCTTATTTAAACTATATATTATTAATTACTTTTTTTCAATAATTCATATATTAATTAATAATTTATTTAATAATTAATAATATATCCCCCTATGAAAAATTACTTATCTAATTTATTATATAGAATATGCAGTGAAATTTGTTTTATATAATGTATTACCTTTATTGACAAAATAATCAGAAAAAAATTATAATTGAAGCATATACAGCTATTAAATCTTTGTAAGGAGTTGAAGCTGATGAAAGATATTATTTTTGATAACTTTCAAAATGCAGTAAATGATTCCCTTTTAAGGCATAAAAGCATTTTGGATATAATTACAAAACTACAGGAGTCAGATTCTAGAATAAATAGAGCTGTTGTAAAGTCTGTAACAAACTGTGGATGTATAAAAGTAAACGCACAAAAGCAAACTCTTCCTAATGAAAAAGACAATGTTAATATTGAGTCATTGGAAAACTGTTTAAAGACTCATGTTGAAGGTGAGTTATGCAATAACTGCAGAGATGTTATTGAACAGGAAATTGGAAACCATTTATTCTATTTAGCATCTCTATGCAATACATTGGATCTAAATTTATATGATATTCTGCTGAAGGAATACGATAGAATAGGTACACTAGGAAAATACTCACTAAGGTAGTATAATAATGACTATATATATTTCAAGTATATAGTCATTATTTCTCATTATAATTATTATCTATCATTATTTGCTCCCTTAGCCTTCTTAATCCATTTTTTATTGCCTTAGCTCTTGCTTCTCCAATTCCCTCCACATTATCCAACTGCTCATAGGTAGCATCCATCACACTTTTTAATTCTTTAAAATTCTTCACTAAATTATCAATTACATTAGCTGGTATTCGGGGAATCTTACTTAACATTCTGTACCCTCTTGGTGAAATCAAAGTATCCACTAAAGGCACTCCAACATATCCTAAGGCCTTAGAAATAAGATCCAGGTTTAATAGCTCCTCGGAGCTCATATTTTGTATTTGCTTATATATTTCATTATAATCATAATCATCCTGGCAGTAATCTCTTATAAGCAATATACCATCCTGCTCTACACTTCTGATTAATTCATTTAACTGCATTGAAATAAGTCTTCCTTCATTGCCTAGTTCACATATATATCTTTCTATTTCGCCTACTATTCTCATTACCATTTCTGTACGCTGAATCGCAGTTACAACATCAAATAATGTTGATAAGTCCTGAAATTCCAATATGTTTAAATTGCCCACAACCCTGTCCAGTACTGACACATATTTTTCTAAAGTCTGCAGTGCCTGGTTTGCTCTTCCAAGAATAACACTGCTGTCTCTTAAGACATATTTTATATTTCCCTTATATACGGTTATTATGTTTCTCCTTTGAGATATTGCAATAACTAATATCCCAGTCTGTTTTGCCACTCTGTCTGCTGTTCTATGTCTTGTTCCGGTTTCCATAGTAGGAGTTGTACTTGCAGGAATCAATTGAGTATTGGCGTAAACTATTTTTTTTAAGTCAGAACTTATTACTAGTGCTCCATCCATCTTTGCAAGCTCATATACATTTGAAGGATTATAGTCAGCATTTATACAAAAGCCGCCATCTACCATTTGTAAAATCTGCTCAGTATCACCAATAACAAGCAATCCACCAGTTTTAGCTCTTAAAATATTTTCAAGTCCCTCTCTTAAAGGCGTGCCTGGTGCCATCATTTTAAGTATATTCATTAATTCTTTATCTTTTTCTATCCTCAAATTTCTCACCCTAAATAATTATTTTTAAAATACTTTTGCTACTGCCTCTTTTAAAGAAGAAACACCAATTATATTAACTGTATTATTTCTAATTTTTTCAGAATTTCTTTTTGGAATAATAAAATTTTTAAATCCCATTTTTATACCTTCATTTACAATTCTTTCACACATGGAAATTGGTCTGACCTCTCCAATAAGTCCTACTTCTCCTATAACAAGTAAATTTTCCATACCGGCTTCCCTTGTTTTTGCACTTGATATTAATGCTAGTGCTAACCCTAGGTCTGCATAAGTGCCCTCTATATTAAGCCCACCTACAACATTAGCATATACATCTGATGAATAAAAGGGTATCTTTAATTTTTTTTCTAAAACAGCTAATATTAAATTTAACCTTTGTATATCAATGCCAACGGCAGTTCTTCTTGGCATTATTGCCTTTGTCTCACTTACAAGTGCCTGAATTTCAACTAATATAGGCCTTGTTCCTTCCATTATTCCAATTACAATTGAGCCTTCTTTTTGAAATGAAGTATCCTCTAAAAATACTTGCGAAGGATTATAAATTTCAATAAGTCCCTCTTCTTTCATTTCGAATACTCCAATTTCACTTGTAGTTCCGAATCTATTTTTTACTGTCCTAAGAATTCTAAACTCTTCAGTTCTTTCACCTTCAAAGGAAAGCACCGTATCCACCATATGCTCTAAAACCCTTGGTCCGGCTAGTTCCCCCTGTTTAGTGATATGAGCGACAATAAAAAATGATATATTATTTGTTTTCCCTATTCTCATTATATCGTTAGCTGTTTCGCGAACTTGAGACACACTTCCAGGTGCGGAAGTAATATTTGGTTTGAATAGTGTCTGAATTGAGTCCATTATGACAAAAACAGGATTAATATTTTTTATATGTTCCCCTATTGCATCCATATTTGTTTCAGGTACAACATACAAATTAGAACTGTGAACTTTTAATCTGTCGCCTCTCATTTTTATTTGTTCCTCAGACTCTTCCCCAGAAACGTACAATACCTTGCCATATTTCTCAGCAATATATTCAGCAGTCTGAAG
Organism: Clostridium sp. JN-9; assembly: GCF_004103695.1. Lineage (NCBI taxonomy): Bacteria > Bacillati > Bacillota > Clostridia > Eubacteriales > Clostridiaceae > Clostridium > Clostridium sp. JN-9. Next base: position 3,064,410 of record NZ_CP035280.1, read on the forward strand.
TAAAAGTGTTGATTTTCCAATGCCAGGTGCACCAGATATAAGTGTAAGTGACCCTCTTACAAGTCCACCACCTAATACTCTGTTTAACTCTTTAATTCCAGTGTCCATTCTTTCATATTCACTAGATTTTATATCAGTTATTTTTTTAGGTAAACTATTTGTTATAATACTTAGAATACTTTTATCCTGGGAAGCCTTTACCTCTTCAGCCATGGTATTCCACTCACCGCAGCCCGGACATTTTCCCATCCACTTTAATGACTCATATCCGCACTGTTGACATACAAATACGGTTTTTACTTTTCCCATTACATCAGCTCCTATACTCATCTAAAAGTATATTATACCTTATTTTATCATTTTTAGTTGTCTTAAAACAGAAATATGGCAAAAAAATAAGATACTTGTCATTTTATTTTATAACAAGTATCTTACTTATTTAATAATTACTCTATAATGTTTATTTTCTTATCAATGTTTTTTTAAACAAGCTGCTGCACTTTCATCAACTATTACTGTTACATCTCTATGGACTTGTAAAATTGATGCTGGTATATTAGTACTTATTTTACCTTCAACAAGTTTCCCAATTATCTCTGCTTTGTTACTGCCGTTAGCCAGTAATAATATTTTCTTTGCCTTCATTATACTGCCTAAGCCCATTGTAATAGCCTGTGTTGGTACTTCATCTTTTGAATCAAAAAATCTTGAGTTTACATCAATTGTGTTTTGAGTCAGATTTGTAAGATGAGTATTCATATATAAGAACTCTGATGGCTCATTAAAACCAATATGACCATTTTGACCTATTCCTAAAATTTGAATATCAATTCCACCATGCTTTGCCACATTTTCATCATAGCTGGCACACTCGGCCTTAATGTCATCTGCCATTCCGTTTGGAACAAATGTATTATCTTTATTAATATTAATATAGTCAAATAATTTACTATTCATAAAATATCTATAACTTTGAGGATGGCCTGCTGGTAATCCCTTATACTCATCAAGATTAAAAGATGTTACAGATGAAAAGTCCACCTTGCCTTCATTATATAGGTTAATTAACTCCTTGTATGTTCCCTCAGGAGTACTTCCTGTAGCTAATCCTAAAACACAATCCATTTTGTTATTTATTGTTTCAGCAATCTCAAGTGCTGCTGCTTTGCTTAATTCATTATAATCTTTTACTGTAACAACTCTCATTAATAATCTACCTCTTCCCTTAAATATTATATAAATAAATTTTATTTGCCTGATCGATTTCACTATATATATTATAACCTATATACCTATAGTTGTCTATACCAATATAAATATATTTTATTCTTTTATTTACCATATGAAATAAAACTTTAAAAATATAGACTCTGTATTTTTTATACAGAGTCTTATAATCTTATTGAGCTACCTTTTGATCTACCTTTTGGAAATTCAATTCATTATCCTTTACCCCAACACTTACAGTGTCTCCTTTTTTTACATGTCCCATTAAGATCTCTTCTGAAAGCTTATCTTCAACAGTTTTTGTTATGGCTCTTCTTAATGGTCTTGCACCGTAGTTTAAATCGAATCCCTCTTTGGTCAGATATTTTTGTGATTCATTGTCAAATAATAAACTTATATCCTGCTCTTTTAATCTTTTTGTTACTGTTCTAAGCATTAATTTTACTATTTGAAGTAAATCTTTTTCATCCAGCTGATGGAATACTATAATATCATCTATTCTATTTAAAAACTCAGGTCTGAAAGATTTCTTCAGTTCTTCCATGACATTTTCTTTCATGCTCTCATATTCTGTTTCTTTTTCGGATTCACCATTTAAAGCAAATCCCATAGACTTTTGTTTTTTTATAGTAGATGCTCCTACATTTGATGTCATAATAATAATAGTATTCTTAAAGTTTACAGTCTTTCCTTTTCCATCTGTTAATCTGCCATCCTCTAATATCTGTAATAGTATATTAAATACTTCAGGATGTGCCTTTTCTATTTCATCAAATAATACTACAGAGTATGGGTGCCTTCTCACTTTCTCCGTGAGCTGTCCTCCATCATCAAATCCAACATATCCTGGAGGTGATCCAATTAATCTTGATACTGAATATTTCTCCATATATTCTGACATATCAATTCTAATCATATTGTTTTCATCACCGAACATTGCTTCAGCTAATGCCTTAGACAGCTCTGTTTTACCAACACCAGTAGGTCCCAGGAAAATAAATGAACCAATTGGTCTTTTTGGATCCTTTAATCCCACCCTTGCTCTTCTGACAGCTCTTGATATTGATTTTACTGCTTCATCCTGACCTATAACTCTTTTATGCAGGATTTCTTCAAGTTTTAGTAATCTTTCGGATTCCTTTTCAGTAAGTTTTTCAACTGGAATGTTAGCCCACTTGGATACAACTGCAGCAATCTGCGGCTCGTCAACTTTTAGATTTGATACTTCTTTATATGTCTTCCAGTCATTCTTTAATCCATCTAATTTATCCTTAAGTTGTTTTTCATTATCTCTCAGCTTAGCAGCTTTTTCAAAGTCCTGTACTCGAATTGCATCCTCTTTTTCCTTTGTAGTCTTTTCAAGTTCAGACTCTATATTTTTTAAGTCAGGAGGTGTTGTCATATTTTCAATTCTTACCTTGGCAGCAGCCTCATCCATAAGGTCTATAGCTTTATCCGGAAGATATCTGTCTGTGATATATCTATCAGACAAATTCACTGCAGCTAAGATTGCATTATCTGTGATTTTTACTCTATGGTGAGCTTCATATTTATCTCTTAAGCCCTGCAGTATTTGCACTGCCTCTTCTTTTGTAGGTTCTCCAACCACTATTGGCTGAAATCTTCTTTCAAGTGCCGTATCCTTCTCTATATACTTTCTGTATTCATCAATAGTTGTGGCACCAATGCACTGAATTTCTCCTCTTGCAAGTGAAGGCTTTAAAATATTTGATGCATCAATTGCCCCTTCTGCTCCACCTGCTCCTATTATTGTATGAATTTCATCAATGAATAATATTACATTGCCAGATGTTCTTATTTCATCCATTACCTTTTTAAGTCTTTCCTCAAATTCACCTCTATACTTTGATCCTGCTACCATAGAAGATAAATCTAAAGTAACTACTCTTTTATTTTTTAATATTTCAGGTATATTTCCAGCAACTATCTTCTCAGCCAAGCCCTCAGCAATTGCAGTTTTTCCAACTCCAGGATCACCAATTAAGCAGGGATTATTTTTTGTTCTTCTGCATAAAATTTCAAGAACCCTCTGTGTCTCAGCATCTCTGCCAATTACTGGGTCAAGCTTTCCTTCACTGGCCATTTGTGTTAAATCCCTGCCATACTGGTTCAAAGTTGGCGTGTCCTGTTTTGCAGCATTAGCTGAATTACTAACTGAATTATTCTGTTCGCCAGATAAACTTTCTAATAACTCTTTTCTCAGTTTCTCAAAGTCAACACCAAGATTACTTAAAATTGTAAAAGCCACACCTTCTGCTTCCCTGATTAATGCAAGAAGCATGTGTTCTGGACTAATATAATTATGATTTAAATCCCTTGCTTCTAAAAGACTGATTTCTAAAAGTCTTTTAGTTCTTGGAGTAAGGGGGATTTCATTTCTAAATAAGTCCATGTCCCCTTTTCCTTCATATTCTTCTATAAGTTCTCTTACCCCATCTGCTGTTATTCCCATATTATTTAAAATATTTTTAGCCGTACCCTCTTCATCTAGTATTCCTAAAAGTATATGTTCTGTACCCACATAACCGTGCTGCAGGCTCTGTGCCTCCTGTTGAGCATAAACTAAAACTTTTTGTGCTCTTTCGGTAAACCTTCCAAACATCATAAAAATCACCACCCTATTTTATTAATTTTTTTGATCTAATGTTTCTCTTACGATTCGTGCCCTATAATAATTCTTGTCTTTTTCATTTAGCTTTGTATTGAAAATTTTCTGCAGCATTGCTGGTTGAGTATTAACTAATAAGCTATTTAATAGCTTTTTATCCACATTTTTAATTATTCCCAATTCTACTCCTAATCTTACTTGAGAGATTAAGTTTAGTCCCTCTGATAAATCAAGCAGTCTTGCTGACTTCAATATTCCTAAAGCCCTATGCATCCTATCCTCAATTTCATATGAATAATTTTGCATTAACTTCTGTCTTGAGATATTTTCCTGATTAATTATTTGATTTATTACAGCATTTAAGTTATTCATTATTTCTTTCTCAGTTATACCTAATGAAATCTGGTTAGATATCTGATATAAGTTGCCGCTTACCTTTGATCCCTCTCCATAGAGCCCTCTTATTGTCATTCCTACCTGAGAAACAGCTTTTAAGATATCAGTTATTTCATTACTTATGGATAAAGCAGGTAAATGCATCATAACTGATGCCCTCATTCCAGTTCCAACATTAGTTGGACAGGCTGTTAAATATCCTAATCTTTCATCATAGGCGTAATCTACTTTACTTTCAATTAAATTATCCAGATTATTTGCTGTATCATATGCCTCTTCTAAATTTAAGCTTGAAGTTATACACTGAATTCTGATATGGTCTTCTTCATTCAGCATAATACTAATCGTTTCATCTTTGTCTGAGATAAATGCAGCTTTTTTATAATTGCTTAATAATTTATAGCTAATTAAGTGCTTTTCAAAATAAGTCTTATTGTTAAGTGAATCGGATTCCCACAATTTTGTGGTTTTAAATTTATCCTTATACTCTGGTAAATCAAGTATTGAATCATTAATCATTTCAACAATTTCCTTACCTTTTTCATCGCTTAACTTATCAGGGAAAGGTATATCTTTGATATTTCTAGCAAGCCTGACTCTGCTGCTTATAACTATATCATCATTTTTTCCTTCAGCCTTCAACCAATTCTCCATACTCTTTCCTCCTAACCAATTTCCTTTTGAAGTTCTTTTATTTTATCCCTTAGTTCAGCTGCCTTTTCGTATTCCTCAGCTGCAATTGCTTTTTGCAGTTCTTCCTTAAGAGTAACTATCCTTTTCTTTTCAATGATGCCCTTTCCTAATTTTTTAGGTATTTTCCCTTTATGCTCCGAGCCCAGCTGCACTCTGTTTATTATCGGCATAACTGTCTGATTAAAACTCTTATAGCATTGACTGCATCCTAATAGTCCTGTTTTTTTAAATTCAGAATAAGTTGTGCCGCAGTTAGGACATACAAGCTCCGTATTATTATCACTATTATTAGATTGACTTATATAATCAACAATCCCACCCAGAATATTTTGAAATGTAAATGGAGCCCCTACATCAAAGAAGTCATTATTTAACTCTAACCCCTGTTTTTCTCTTGCACATTTTTCACAAAGATTAGCTTCTCTTTTTACTCCATTTACTATTTTAGTAATATGAATTGTAGCCTCGTTTTTCTTACAATTTTCACATAACATATTATCACCTCTCTAAATTATATAAATTATACCACATTATACCACCTATGTTATTATTACTAAGAACATTGATTTCAAAATATCTGCTCTTAATCTATTCTTACTTTCTGTACATGAACTCAATGTTCTGTCATTCATGGTTACTTTTATTAAATTTCCTTCTCTTTTAGTTATTAATTCGGATTCATATAAGGCATCAACTATCTGAGCAGCTGAATCATAGGTTATGCTGTCTCCAATTTTCTCGTTTACTACTTCCATAAATGGCTTGTTTTCATCAAGTAGAACCCTTTTAATAATTATACATCCGCCGCCTCCTCTTTTACTTTCTATATAATAACCCTTATCTGTTGTGAATCTGGTGGTAAGTACATAATTAATTTGAGACGGTGCACAGCTAAAATGATTTGCAAGTTCATTTCTTTGTATTTGAACCTCACCTGAATTATTATCTTCAATCATCTCTTTTATAAACTGTTCAATTACATCAGATAATCTAACCATGTTAGGCCTCCTTGTCTTTGTCTTTCTTTGACCTTTATTTTATATTAATATATTTTTTCATAAATTTCAATACTTTTATACAAAAAGAAGCTAATAATTTATTAGCTTCAAAAATATTTATTCATTAATTACTTAATTTCCATTATTGCAAGTGATACAGCACCAATTACTCCTGCATCATTGCCTAACATAGCAGGAACTATTCTGCAGTTTTCTGCCATAACCTGAAAACATCTTTTATTTACAACCTGTTGAACTTTTTCAAAAACTATGCTGCCTCCATTTGCTACACCACCGCCAATTACAAATACTTCAGGATCAAACATAGTTATTAAATTTGCAACTCCTATTCCCAAGTATTCCAGGCTCTTATCTAATACTTTTTGTGATAAAGCATCACCTTTAGCAGCTTCTTTAAATACCTCTGCAGCAGTAACCTTTTCATAATTTAATAAAGATGTGTTATCTCCATTTTTTATACACTCTATAGCTTGTCTAGCAATTGCTGTTCCTGATGCAAGTGCTTCAACGCATCCATAATTACCACAATTACACCTTGGTCCTTGTGGTTCAATTGTCATATGCCCAACTTCAAGAGCATTAAAAGTATTGCCTCTATATATCTTTCCGTTTAAAATTGCTCCGCCGCCAATGCCGGTACTTACAGTAACATACACCATGTTTTGTGTTCCTTTTCCAGCTCCAAGCATATATTCTCCTATGGCAGCAACATTAGCATCATTATCTAAAAAAGTAGGTATTTTATATTTATTTTTTATTGGTTCTACTAATTTAAAATTTTTAAATGGTAAATTCGGTGTTGTGATAATCATTCCCTTTTTAGGATCTAAAGGTCCTGGTGATCCTATTCCTATTGCTTTAATATTTTCTGTATTTTCCACTGACTCGTCAATCAGCTTGTCAATAACGGATATTATTCTTTGAAGAACTATTTGCTCCCCCTGGTCTGCATTAGTTGGTATAGTATATTTATTAATAACGTTACCCTTAATATCTGCCAGAGCACCGCTTATTTTTGTTCCCCCTAAGTCTATACCTATTACAAGATCTTTTTCCACTTTTGAAACCTCCTATGGTTTTTATTTTATTATAACATACCCATTATATATCATTACATCATAACTCTATATTTAATAGATTAAAATTTATAGCCTATTTTTTAATTGCTTCAATACAACAGCCATCCTGGTCTTCCCTTACGGTAACTGAAAAATTATTCTTTATAAGTATAGAACACATTATATCTTTTAATTCATCACTGTTATTATGCAATGTAATAGTAAGATTGTCATTTTTATCAACTATATTTACATAATCATCAAAACTACTATAATCTTGTAATTGAATATCTGAATTTACCCATAAACGATAGTCTGACATGTACTTCCGCTCCTTTAAGATGAATAATAAAAACCTAGCAATATTTTTTACATATAGCTTATAAAATATTCTGTAACATTATACCAGGTATACTTAAAAGAAAAGATCCTTGGCAGCATTAAACTGCAAAGGATCTCTTATAACTATACTTCAACATTTTGCTTCTTTGCTTTTTCAATTATTTTTTCACTCTCTGTGGGTGGTACCTCCTCGTATCTTTCAAATTTCATTGTAAAACTTCCTCTAGCCTGAGTCATTGATCTTAAATCTGTAGCATATTTAAACATTTCTGCCTGAGGAACCTCTGCAATAACTCTTTGACTTTTAGCATCCTGCTCCATACCAAGTACTCTTCCTCGTTTTTTATTTATATCTCCAATTACATCGCCCATATAATCTTCCGGTACAATAACCTCAACATGCATTATCGGCTCCAGCAGTATAGACTGAGCATCTACTAGTCCCTTTTTATAAGCTAAAGAGGCTGCTACTTTAAATGCCATTTCTGAAGAATCTACCGGGTGATAGGATCCATCATGGAGAGTTGCCCTGAGTCTTATAACCGGATATCCAGCTAATACTCCATGCTGAATGCATTCTCTTAAACCCTTTTCCACTGCAGGAATATATTGCCTTGGCACAACACCTCCTACAACCTTATCCACAAATTCTAATTCATCCCCATCGTCTCTAGGCTCGAAAAGTATTTTAACATCTCCATACTGACCATGGCCTCCAGATTGCTTTTTATGTTTTCCTTGAACATCTGCACTTTTTTTAATGGTCTCTCTGTATGGAACTTTAGGTAATTCAAGAGAAACATCAACTCCAAATTTTGTTTTAAGCTTATTTGCTATAACCTCTAAATGAGTTTCTCCTGTTCCGCATATTATAGTTGCAGCATTTTCCAAATCTCTGTATACCTTAAATGTTGGATCTTCTTCAAGGAGTTTATTTAAACCGTTTGAAATTTTATCTTCATCATTTTTAGATTTTGGTAATACTGCCCTTAATAAAGAGGGCTCAGGGAAATCAATTTTTTCAAACATTATCTTATGATTTATGTCACATAAAGTGTCTCCAGTTGATGTAAATTGTAATTTTGACACAGCACCAATATCTCCTGCTGTAATTTCATTTGCCGGTATTTGTGATTTACCTTTCAAAAAGTACAATGTGCCTATCTTCTCCTGCTTATCTTTGTTTGAATTATATATTAATGTATCAGATTTAATTTTTCCACTGATAACTCTAAATAGAGACAACTTACCCACAAATGGGTCTGCAATTGTTTTGAATACAAATGCTGATGCTGGTGCGTCCTCTTCAAATTTAATCATTTTTTCTGTGTTGCTATCAACACTTACTGTCTTTTTTCCTTCCACATCTAATGGTGAAGGGAAACACTCCACTATATCTTCTAATAATATTTCAACTCCTATTCCATGCAATGCACTTCCACACATTACTGGTGCAATGTCTCCATTAATAGAGCCCTTTATCAGACCTGTATATATCTCCTCATCACTTAACTGGCCTTCTGAGAAGTATTTATCTAAAAGCTTTTCATCTGTCTCAGCTACAGCTTCCATAATCATATTTTTACATTCATCAACTTTATCTAATAAGTCAGGTGGGACATCTCCTGGCTCCATCTTATTTGTCTTTGAATTAAAAATTCTTGCCCTTCTTGAAATAACATTTACAACTCCTGTAAATTCATTTTCCATTCCTATAGGATATTGAATTGGCACAACGGAGATGCCAAATCTATCCTTTAAACTTGTAAGAACTTTATCAAAATTGCTATTTTCACGATCAAGTTTATTTACATAAAAGGATCTTGGCATCTTATTTTCATTAACATAATCCCAAGCCTTTTCAGTTCCAACTTTTATTCCGGAAACACCAGATACAGCTATTATTACTGTGTCAACAGCCTTTAAACCTTCTATTGCTTCTCCTACGAAATCAAAATATCCTGGCATGTCAACTATATTAATTTTAGTATTATCATATTCACATGGTGCAATTGCTGTGGATATGGATATTTTTCTTTTCTTTTCTTCCGGATCAAAATCACATACTGTATTTTCTTCTTCTATTTTACCTAATCTATCGCTTGCCTTAGTGTAGTAAAGTATTGCTTCTGCTAATGTAGTTTTACCAGATCCGCTGTGGCCAACAAAGCCTACATTTCTCAAGTTTTTTGTTTTCAAATCTTTCATAAGCAATTCCCCCTTAAAACTATTTGGCTTTAATAAATATATTCTATTTATTTATTAAAATTCCTTTTAAAATAATTTAAATTTTCTAAATTATTTGTTAATATATTTATTAGCAAAATTTAGAAACATTATTCATGTATTTAAAAAAGAAAAAGCTAATAATTATCTACCGAAATAAATTAATTATTAGCTTTATTATTATAACCATTCAAAAAATAAAAATGGCTCCGCGAAAAGGATTCGAACCTTCAACCCTTCGGTTAACAGCCGAATGCTCCACCGTTGAGCTATCGCGGAACAATTTGTTAGTTAAATAAAATATTTAACTGAACCTGGCAACTACCTACTCTCCCACAGAGCCTCCCCTGCAGTACCATCGGCGCAATGAAGCTTAACCTTCGTGTTCGGAATGGGAACGGGTGTTACCTTCACGCCATCACTACCAGATACATTTACATTTAAATTTAGTGCTTTTGACATAAATACTCAGTAACCTTAAGAGGTAACCGGTGTAATTTTTAACACAAATCACAGATTTGCTAAATTACCCGTTAAATGTCATTTAGACATTTAACCCTTCACGCCATTATTACCAGATCTAAATTAAAGAACAAAGATTAAAATCTTGTTCTTTCAAAATTGCACAGTATAATTATTTGGTCAAGCCCTCGACCTATTAGTATTAGTCAGCTGAACATGTTGCCATGCTTACACCTCTAACCTATCAACCTAGTGTTCTTCTAGGGGTCTTACTAGCTTACGCTATGGGAAATCTAATCTTGAGGTGGGTTTCACGCTTAGATGCTTTCAGCGTTTATCCCGTCCCGACATAGCTACCCAGCCATGCTCCTGGCGGAACAACTGGTACACCAGAGGTCAGTCCATCCCGGTCCTCTCGTACTAAGGACAGCTCCTCTCAAATTTCCTACGCCCGCGACGGATAGGGACCGAACTGTCTCACGACGTTCTGAACCCAGCTCGCGTGCCGCTTTAATGGGCGAACAGCCCAACCCTTGGGACCTACTTCAGCCCCAGGATGCGACGAGCCGACATCGAGGTGCCAAACCTCCCCGTCGATGTGGACTCTTGGGGGAGATCAGCCTGTTATCCCCGAGGTAGCTTTTATCCGTTGAGCGATGGCCCTCCCACGAGGAACCACCGGATCACTAAGCCCGACTTTCGTCCCTGCTCCACTTGTATGTGTCGCAGTCAAGCTCCCTTCTGCCTTTGCACTCTTCGCGCGATTTCCAACCGCACTGAGGGAACTTTTGGGCGCCTCCGTTACATTTTAGGAGGCGACCGCCCCAGTCAAACTGCCCACCTAACAATGTCCCGTGACCAGTTTCATGGCCACCGGTTAGAATCTCAGTACTGTCAGGGTGGTATCCCAAGGGTGACTCCACAGAAGCTGACGCCCCTGCTTCGCAGTCTCCCACCTATCCTGTACAGACAATACCGAAACTCAATGCTAAGCTACAGTAAAGCTCTACGGGGTCTTTCCGTCCAATCGCGGGTAGCAAGCATCTTCACTTGCACTACAATTTCGCCGGATTTGTTGTCGAGACAGTGCCCAAGTCATTACGCCATTCGTGCGGGTCGGAACTTACCCGACAAGGAATTTCGCTACCTTAGGACCGTTATAGTTACGGCCGCCGTTTACTGGGGCTTAAGTTCACCGCTTCACTTACGTTAACGGATCCCCTTAACCTTCCAGCACCGGGCAGGCGTCAGCCCCTATACTTCAGCTTTCGCTTTAGCAGAGACCTGTGTTTTTGCTAAACAGTTGCTTGGGCCTATTCTCTGCGGCCTGCCGTGAGGCAGGCACCCCTTCTCCCGAAGTTACGGGGTCAATTTGCCGAGTTCCTTGACAACAATTCTTCCGATGGTCTTAGGATTCTCTCCTCACCTACCTGTGTCGGTTTGCGGTACGGGCACCAACTTCCTCCATAGAGACTTTTCTCGGCAGCGTGGAATCGGATACTTCGCGACGATAATTTCGCTCCCCATGACACCTCATCATTGATCAGACGGATTTGCCTGTCTGACCTGACTAAGTGCTTAGACGCACATCCAATAGTGCGCACATCCTATCCTCCTGCGTCATCCCATTTGTAATAACGTCAGTTGGCGGTATCGGAATATCAACCGATTGTCCATCACCTACGCCTTTCGGCCTCGGCTTAGGTCCCGACTAACCCTGAGCGGACGAACCTTCCTCAGGAAACCTTAGGTTTTCGACCAATAAGATTCTCACTTATTTCTCGCTACTTATGCCAGCATACTCACTCCTGTACAGTCCACCGCTCCTTTCGGTACGACTTCAGCCCATACAGGAAGCTCCTCTACCACGTACACGTAGTGTACATCCATAGCTTCGGTGGTAAGTTTTAGCCCCGGACATCTTCGGCGCAGGACCTCTCGACTAGTGAGCTATTACGCACTCTTTAAATGAGTGGCTGCTTCTAAGCCAACATCCTAGTTGTCTTAGAAATCCCACATCCTTTTCCACTTAACTTACACTTTGGGACCTTAGCTGATGATCTGGGCTGTTTCCCTTTTGACCACGGATCTTATCACTCGTAGTCTGACTGCTGAGATTCAAGTATATGGCATTCGGAGTTTGATAGGGTTCAGTAACTGTTGTCAGCCCCTAGCCCATTCAGTGCTCTACCTCCACTACTCATTCTCAACGCTAGCCCTAAAGCTATTTCGAGGAGAACCAGCTATCTCCGAGTTCGATTGGAATTTCTCCGCTATCCACAGCTCATCCCATGATTTTTCAACACCAATGTGGTTCGGTCCTCCACGGAATTTTACTTCCGCTTCAACCTGTCCATGGATAGGTCACCCGGTTTCGGGTCTACAGCATGCAACTAGTCGCCCTATTCAGACTCGGTTTCCCTTCGGCTCCGTACCTTAAGTACTTAACCTTGCTACATACCGTAACTCGCTGGCTCGTTCTACAAAAAGCACGTCATCACACGTTAAAGTGCTATGACCGGTTGTAGGCACACGGTTTCAGATTCTATTTCACTCCCCTTCCGGGGTTCTTTTCACCTTTCCCTCACGGTACTTCTTCACTATCGGTCACCAGTTAGTATTTAGCCTTGGGAGGTGGTCCTCCCTGCTTCCCACAAGGTTTCACGTGTCTCGTGGTACTCTGGAATAGATCTTTAAGACTTCCTTTTTCACTTACAGGGCTGTTACCTTCTACGGCGGTCCTTTCCAGAACCTTCAGTTAAATGATGTCTCACATATTGATCTATCCACAACCCCAGGAACAAGTTCCTGGTTTGGGCTCTTTCCCTTTCGCTCGCCGCTACTTAGAAAATCGATTTTTCTTTCTCTTCCTCCGGGTACTTAGATGTTTCAGTTCCCCGGGTATAGCCCTATAAACCTATGAATTCAGTTTATAGTACATACCGTTAGGTATGTGGGTTTCCCCATTTGGAAATCTCCGGATCACAGGCTATTTGCGCCTACCCGAAGCTTATCGCAGCTTATCGCGTCCTTCTTCGCCTACTGGTGCCAAGGCATTCACCATGCGCCCTTTGTAGCTTGACCTTCAAAATCTCTATAAGCGACCCATTACTGCGTCAGCTGCCTTCACTGCGGTGCTCATTTACCTTGAGTAAACTCCGCTCCTCGCTCAAGCTTTTCCTCGTCTTGTTCGCTACTATCAATTTTCCTTTAAATAAAGTAATCTTAATACAAAGGTATTTTTGTATACCTTAACTTTAATGTAAACTTTTTATACTGTGCAATTTTCAAAGAACAATGGTGGGCTTAAATGGACTCGAACCATCGACCTCACGCTTATCAGGCGTGCGCTCTAACCAGCTGAGCTATAAGCCCAAATAAATAAAGATCATAAATGATCTTTCAAAATTAAGCAGAGAAGTAAACCAAGCTTTCATGTAAGTTATCCTTACATGTCGACTCCTTAGAAAGGAGGTGATCCAGCCGCAGGTTCTCCTACGGCTACCTTGTTACGACTTCACCCCAATTACTAATCCCACCTTCGGCCGCTGACTCCTTACGGTTATCTCACGGACTTCGGGTGTTACCAGCTCTCATGGTGTGACGGGCGGTGTGTACAAGGCCCGGGAACGTATTCACCGCGACATTCTGATTCGCGATTACTAGCAACTCCAGCTTCATGTAGGCGAGTTTCAGCCTACAATCCGAACTGGGATGGGTTTTAGAGTTTGGCTCCACCTCGCGGTATTGCATCTCTCTGTACCCACCATTGTAGCACGTGTGTTGCCCTGGACATAAAGGGCATGATGATTTGACGTCATCCCCACCTTCCTCCCGGTTAACCCGGGCAGTCTCACTAGAGTGCTCAACTTAATGGTAGCAACTAATGATAAGGGTTGCGCTCGTTGCAGGACTTAACCTAACATCTCACGACACGAGCTGACGACAACCATGCACCACCTGTCTCCCTGCCCCGAAGGGCTTCGCCTATCTCTAGGTTATTCAGGGGATGTCAAGTCCAGGTAAGGTTCTTCGCGTTGCTTCGAATTAAACCACATGCTCCGCTGCTTGTGCGGGCCCCCGTCAATTCCTTTGAGTTTTAATCTTGCGATCGTACTCCCCAGGCGGAATACTTATTGTGTTAACTGCGGCACAGAAGGGGTCGATACCTCCTACACCTAGTATTCATCGTTTACGGCGTGGACTACCAGGGTATCTAATCCTGTTTGCTACCCACGCTTTCGTGCCTCAGCGTCAGTTACAGTCCAGAGAATCGCCTTCGCCACTGGTGTTCTTCCTAATCTCTACGCATTTCACCGCTACACTAGGAATTCCATTCTCCTCTCCTGCACTCTAGATATCCAGTTTGAAATGCAGTACCCAAGTTAAGCCCGGGTATTTCACATCTCACTTAAACATCCGCCTACGCACCCTTTACGCCCAGTAAATCCGGACAACGCTTGCCACCTACGTATTACCGCGGCTGCTGGCACGTAGTTAGCCGTGGCTTCCTCCTTTGGTACCGTCATTATCGTCCCAAAAGACAGAGCTTTACAATCCGAAGACCTTCATCACTCACGCGGCGTTGCTGCATCAGGGTTTCCCCCATTGTGCAATATTCCCCACTGCTGCCTCCCGTAGGAGTCTGGACCGTGTCTCAGTTCCAATGTGGCCGATCACCCTCTCAGGTCGGCTACGCATCGTTGCCTTGGTGAGCCGTTACCTCACCAACTAGCTAATGCGCCGCGGGCCCATCTCAAAGCGGATTACTCCTTTGATTAGAATATCATGTGATACCCTAATGTTATGCGGTATTAATCTCCCTTTCGGGAGGCTATCCCCCTCTTTGAGGCAGGTTGCCCACGTGTTACTCACCCGTCCGCCGCTAATCCGTCCCCCAAGGAACTTCATCGCTCGACTTGCATGTGTTAAGCACGCCGCCAGCGTTCGTCCTGAGCCAGGATCAAACTCTCAATTTAAAAGTTTGATTGCTCATTACTTTATACTCTATAAAAGAATTGCTGGTTTATTTAACAAGTTTTTACCTGTTATCTTCTCTGTTTAATTTTCAAAGATCATGTCTGTCATCTGACAGCTTTTATATCTTATCATGTTGCTTTTACATTGTCAACAAGAATTTTAAATTTAATTCAAATAAATTTTACTCGAAGACAACTATATAATAACATGGTGTCCTAACGGACGACTTATATATATTAACACTTTTGTATCTTATAATAAATAATATAATCCACAAAAAATTTGATTTATAATGTAGATACTTTATTATCCTAATATATACTTATAAATCCTCATAATGATACACCAGGTAAAGTATTAGCCCTTTTAATTTATATAATCCTATATCTATAATATAATTTTTTATAATTATATATAAAAAAGAATCATCTATAATTAGATAATTCTTTTTTGGTGGAGAATAAGGGATTCGAACCCTTGACCCCCTGCGTGCAAGGCAGGTGCTCTCCCAGCTGAGCTAATCCCCCATATGGTGGACCTTCAGGGACTCGAACCCCGGACCAACCGGTTATGAGCCGGTTGCTCTAACCAACTGAGCTAAAGATCCAATTGTTCACCTGGCAACTACCTACTCTCCCACAGAGCCTCCCCTGCAGTACCATCGGCGCAATGAAGCTTAACCTTCGTGTTCGGAATGGGAACGGGTGTTACCTTCACGCCATTATTACCAGATACATTTACATTTAAATTTAGTGTTTTTGACATAAATACTCAGTCACTTTAAGGGGTAACCGGTGTAATTTTTAACGCAAATCACAGATTTGCTAAATTACCCGTTAAATGTCATTTAGACATTTAACCCTTCACGCCATCATTACCAGATACATTTACATATCACAGTTATAAATTATATTATACAAAGATAACTTTGTCAATATATTTAAAGAAAGAAAATTGTTCTTTCAAAATTGCACAGTATAATTATTTGGTCAAGCCCTCGACCTATTAGTATTAGTCAGCTGAACATGTTGCCATGCTTACACCTCTAACCTATCAACCTAGTGTTCTTCTAGGGGTCTTACTAGCTTACGCTATGGGAAATCTAATCTTGAGGTGGGTTTCACGCTTAGATGCTTTCAGCGTTTATCCCGTCCCGACATAGCTACCCAGCCATGCTCCTGGCGGAACAACTGGTACACCAGAGGTCAGTCCATCCCGGTCCTCTCGTACTAAGGACAGCTCCTCTCAAATTTCCTACGCCCGCGACGGATAGGGACCGAACTGTCTCACGACGTTCTGAACCCAGCTCGCGTGCCGCTTTAATGGGCGAACAGCCCAACCCTTGGGACCTACTTCAGCCCCAGGATGCGACGAGCCGACATCGAGGTGCCAAACCTCCCCGTCGATGTGGACTCTTGGGGGAGATCAGCCTGTTATCCCCGAGGTAGCTTTTATCCGTTGAGCGATGGCCCTCCCACGAGGAACCACCGGATCACTAAGCCCGACTTTCGTCCCTGCTCCACTTGTATGTGTCGCAGTCAAGCTCCCTTCTGCCTTTGCACTCTTCGCGCGATTTCCAACCGCACTGAGGGAACTTTTGGGCGCCTCCGTTACATTTTAGGAGGCGACCGCCCCAGTCAAACTGCCCACCTAACAATGTCCCGTGACCAGTTTCATGGCCACCGGTTAGAATCTCAGTACTGTCAGGGTGGTATCCCAAGGGTGACTCCACAGAAGCTGACGCCCCTGCTTCGCAGTCTCCCACCTATCCTGTACAGACAATACCGAAACTCAATGCTAAGCTACAGTAAAGCTCTACGGGGTCTTTCCGTCCAATCGCGGGTAGCAAGCATCTTCACTTGCACTACAATTTCGCCGGATTTGTTGTCGAGACAGTGCCCAAGTCATTACGCCATTCGTGCGGGTCGGAACTTACCCGACAAGGAATTTCGCTACCTTAGGACCGTTATAGTTACGGCCGCCGTTTACTGGGGCTTAAGTTCACCGCTTCACTTACGTTAACGGATCCCCTTAACCTTCCAGCACCGGGCAGGCGTCAGCCCCTATACTTCAGCTTTCGCTTTAGCAGAGACCTGTGTTTTTGCTAAACAGTTGCTTGGGCCTATTCTCTGCGACCTGCCGTGAGGCAGGCACCCCTTCTCCCGAAGTTACGGGGTCAATTTGCCGAGTTCCTTGACAACAATTCTTCCGATGGTCTTAGGATTCTCTCCTCACCTACCTGTGTCGGTTTGCGGTACGGGCACCAACTTCCTCCATAGAGACTTTTCTCGGCAGCGTGGAATCGGATACTTCGCGACGATAATTTCGCTCCCCATGACACCTCATCATTGATCAGACGGATTTGCCTGTCTGACCTGACTAAGTGCTTAGACGCACATCCAATAGTGCGCACATCCTATCCTCCTGCGTCATCCCATTTGTAATAACGTCAGTTGGCGGTATCGGAATATCAACCGATTGTCCATCACCTACGCCTTTCGGCCTCGGCTTAGGTCCCGACTAACCCTGAGCGGACGAACCTTCCTCAGGAAACCTTAGGTTTTCGACCAATAAGATTCTCACTTATTTCTCGCTACTTATGCCAGCATACTCACTCCTGTACAGTCCACCGCTCCTTTCGGTACGACTTCAGCCCATACAGGAAGCTCCTCTACCACGTACACGTAGTGTACATCCATAGCTTCGGTGGTAAGTTTTAGCCCCGGACATCTTCGGCGCAGGACCTCTCGACTAGTGAGCTATTACGCACTCTTTAAATGAGTGGCTGCTTCTAAGCCAACATCCTAGTTGTCTTAGAAATCCCACATCCTTTTCCACTTAACTTACACTTTGGGACCTTAGCTGATGATCTGGGCTGTTTCCCTTTTGACCACGGATCTTATCACTCGTAGTCTGACTGCTGAGATTCAAGTATATGGCATTCGGAGTTTGATAGGGTTCAGTAACTGTTGTCAGCCCCTAGCCCATTCAGTGCTCTACCTCCACTACTCATTCTCAACGCTAGCCCTAAAGCTATTTCGAGGAGAACCAGCTATCTCCGAGTTCGATTGGAATTTCTCCGCTATCCACAGCTCATCCCATGATTTTTCAACACCAATGTGGTTCGGTCCTCCACGGAATTTTACTTCCGCTTCAACCTGTCCATGGATAGGTCACCCGGTTTCGGGTCTACAGCATGCAACTAGTCGCCCTATTCAGACTCGGTTTCCCTTCGGCTCCGTACCTTAAGTACTTAACCTTGCTACATACCGTAACTCGCTGGCTCGTTCTACAAAAAGCACGTCATCACACGTTAAAGTGCTATGACCGGTTGTAGGCACACGGTTTCAGATTCTATTTCACTCCCCTTCCGGGGTTCTTTTCACCTTTCCCTCACGGTACTTCTTCACTATCGGTCACCAGTTAGTATTTAGCCTTGGGAGGTGGTCCTCCCTGCTTCCCACAAGGTTTCACGTGTCTCGTGGTACTCTGGAATAGATCTTTAAGACTTCCTTTTTCACTTACAGGGCTGTTACCTTCTACGGCGGTCCTTTCCAGAACCTTCAGTTAAATGATGTCTCACATAATGATCTATCCACAACCCCAGGAACAAGTTCCTGGTTTGGGCTCTTTCCCTTTCGCTCGCCGCTACTCAGAAAATCGATTTTTCTTTCTCTTCCTCCGGGTACTTAGATGTTTCAGTTCCCCGGGTCTAGCCCTATAAACCTATGAATTCAGTTTATAGTACATACCGTTAGGTATGTGGGTTTCCCCATTTGGAAATCTCCGGATCACAGGCTATTTGCGCCTACCCGAAGCTTATCGCAGCTTATCGCGTCCTTCTTCGCCTACTGGTGCCAAGGCATTCACCATGCGCCCTTTGTAGCTTGACCTTTAAAATAAAGTAATCTTAATACAAAGGTATTTTTGTATACCTTAACTTTAATGTAAACTTTTTTATACTGTGCAATTTTCAAAGAACAAAAGAGACTAATCAAAAACCGTTTAGGTTTTTTGATCTCTCAAAATTAAACAGAGAAGTAAACCAAGCTTTCATGTAAGTTATCCTTACATGTCGACTCCTTAGAAAGGAGGTGATCCAGCCGCAGGTTCTCCTACGGCTACCTTGTTACGACTTCACCCCAATTACTAATCCCACCTTCGGCCGCTGACTCCTTACGGTTATCTCACGGACTTCGGGTGTTACCAGCTCTCATGGTGTGACGGGCGGTGTGTACAAGGCCCGGGAACGTATTCACCGCGACATTCTGATTCGCGATTACTAGCAACTCCAGCTTCATGTAGGCGAGTTTCAGCCTACAATCCGAACTGGGATGGGTTTTAGAGTTTGGCTCCACCTCGCGGTATTGCATCTCTCTGTACCCACCATTGTAGCACGTGTGTTGCCCTGGACATAAGGGGCATGATGATTTGACGTCATCCCCACCTTCCTCCCGGTTAACCCGGGCAGTCTCACTAGAGTGCTCAACTTAATGGTAGCAACTAATGATAAGGGTTGCGCTCGTTGCAGGACTTAACCTAACATCTCACGACACGAGCTGACGACAACCATGCACCACCTGTCTCCCTGCCCCGAAGGGCTTCGCCTATCTCTAGGTTATTCAGGGGATGTCAAGTCCAGGTAAGGTTCTTCGCGTTGCTTCGAATTAAACCACATGCTCCGCTGCTTGTGCGGGCCCCCGTCAATTCCTTTGAGTTTTAATCTTGCGATCGTACTCCCCAGGCGGAATACTTATTGTGTTAACTGCGGCACAGAAGGGGTCGATACCTCCTACACCTAGTATTCATCGTTTACGGCGTGGACTACCAGGGTATCTAATCCTGTTTGCTACCCACGCTTTCGTGCCTCAGCGTCAGTTACAGTCCAGAGAATCGCCTTCGCCACTGGTGTTCTTCCTAATCTCTACGCATTTCACCGCTACACTAGGAATTCCATTCTCCTCTCCTGCACTCTAGATATCCAGTTTGAAATGCAGTACCCAAGTTAAGCTCGGGTATTTCACATCTCACTTAAACATCCGCCTACGCACCCTTTACGCCCAGTAAATCCGGACAACGCTTGCCACCTACGTATTACCGCGGCTGCTGGCACGTAGTTAGCCGTGGCTTCCTCCTTTGGTACCGTCATTATCGTCCCAAAAGACAGAGCTTTACAATCCGAAGACCTTCATCACTCACGCGGCGTTGCTGCATCAGGGTTTCCCCCATTGTGCAATATTCCCCACTGCTGCCTCCCGTAGGAGTCTGGACCGTGTCTCAGTTCCAATGTGGCCGATCACCCTCTCAGGTCGGCTACGCATCGTTGCCTTGGTGAGCCGTTACCTCACCAACTAGCTAATGCGCCGCGGGCCCATCTCAAAGCGGATTACTCCTTTGATTAGAATATCATGTGATACCCTAATGTTATGCGGTATTAATCTCCCTTTCGGGAGGCTATCCCCCTCTTTGAGGCAGGTTGCCCACGTGTTACTCACCCGTCCGCCGCTAATCCGTCCCCGAAGGAACTTCATCGCTCGACTTGCATGTGTTAAGCACGCCGCCAGCGTTCGTCCTGAGCCAGGATCAAACTCTCAATTTAAAAGTTTGATTGCTCATTACTTTATACTCTATAAAAGAATTGCTGGTTTATTTAACAAGTTTTTACCTGTTATCTTCTCTGTTTAATTTTCAAAGATCATGTCTGTCATCTGACAGCTTTTATATCTTATCATGTTGCTTTTACATTGTCAACAAGAATTTTAAATTTAATTCAAATAAATTTTACTCGAAGACAACTATATAATAACATGGTGTCCTAACGGACGACTTATACATACTAACACTTTTGTATCTTATAATAAATAATATAATCCATAGAAAAGTTAGTTTATAATATAAATCCTTTTTTATTCTAATATATGCTTATAAATTCTTATACCGATACACCAGGTAAGGTATTAGCCTTTTGAATTTTATATAATCTTATATTTACAATATAACTTTCTATAATTCTATATAGTAACTCTCCTGCAAACTTATTTAATTTCTATGCCATAACAAAAATGAAGATTTTTATCAGGCTAAAAATCTTCATTTTCTATATTTCATATTTGAGTTTTTAATTTTCCAATTACTTTAAATCATTAACAATGCTTTTAAATCTATTGCCTCGTGCCTCAAAGTTAGGAAACATATCGAAACTTGCACAAGCTGGAGAAAGTATAACTGTATCTCCCTCAACAGCCAGACTTTTAGCCTTATTAACTGCTTCCTCCAAAGAACTGACTATAACGATTGGTACTTCAATATTTTTGCTTTCCTTCAATTTATCAAAGGCAGCTTTTATTTTATCCTTGGTAAGCCCAAGCAATATTAAAGTCTTTATTTTTTTATATCCCTTTTCTGCTAAAGGTTCAAATGGGATATGCTTATCATAACCGCCAGCAATTAATATAACTGGTTTATCATAAACAGATATTGTTGCTAGTGTTCTTGTTGGGCTAGTACCAATTGAATCATTATAATATTTTACTCCATTAAGTTCTCTTACAAATTCGTTTCTATGTTCTACTCCATTAAATGATAAGGCAACCTGTTTCATATTTTCTAAGCTTACGTCATCTTTTACAGCACAAAATGCTGCTAAATAATTTTCTACATTATGCATACCTTTAAGAACTATATCCTCATATTTACACGCCTCTTTATTTAGCAGGTATAGCACTCCATCCTTATAATATGCACCATTTTCTACTATGTTTTTTCTGCTGAATTTCATAACTTTTCCCTTAGAATCTGATTCCATGCTGTTTGTAATGCTGTTGTCTTGGTTTAATACCAGCAAATCGTCCTTTTGCTGATATTTATATATATTTTTTTTGGCTTCTATATATTCTTCCATACTTTTATGAATATCTAAATGATTGGGGCTTAAATTTGTTACTAAGGAAACCTGAGGCGATGTATCCATAGTCATTAGCTGAAAACTTGATAGTTCCAATACAACTCTGTCATTTTCATTTATTTCCTCAATTTGTGAAAACAGCGGATTCCCTATATTTCCTCCAACCCAGGTTTTATATCCCTGCTGTTTAAGCATTTTAGATATTATAGTAGTAGTGGTAGTCTTTCCATCACTGCCTGTAATACCATATACCTTTGCAGGACAATATTTTACAAACTCCTCCATTTCAGAGGTTATATAAGCTCCCTGACGTTTTGCATTAACAAGTGCGTCACTATCAATTCTCATGGAAGGCGTTTTGAAAATAACCTGATATCCAACTAAT
Organism: Clostridium sp. JN-9; assembly: GCF_004103695.1. Taxonomy (NCBI): domain Bacteria; kingdom Bacillati; phylum Bacillota; class Clostridia; order Eubacteriales; family Clostridiaceae; genus Clostridium; species Clostridium sp. JN-9. Next base: position 3,086,731 of record NZ_CP035280.1, read on the forward strand.
TTATCTAAATAATCAGAGCCTAGGACAAGTTTTATTCCTTTTTTTTCAAAATCCACAGCTGTTTGTCCCAACTGATCAAAACTTTTTTTATCAAAGGCCGTAACACGGGCTCCCAGACTAACCAAATAATTAATTAATGGTATATTACTTATACCTATGCCCACAACAGCTGTGTTCTTCCCTTTAATAAACTCCTTAAACCGGCTAAAACTTCTATTCATTGATAACCTCCAAAATATAATACTGCTTTTAACATTTCTTTACGGAATTAATTATATCACTATAATTCAACTTGTACACTAATGGTTATACTTAACATCTCATTTATATTCTTGTCTATAAATTTAAATTATAATCAAATTTATCATATCAAATTTAGTCGAAATTGCGCGAATATATTTAATTTAAAAACTTTATTAAATCCTATTGAAATGTGTATTTCTTATGTTATACTAATGATGTGCCGTAAGGAAACATTATTATAATTCCCCAAGTTTTAATTGAACATATAACATATCCCCATGATTAAACCCTATTTAGACCGGATGCCCGAGCATCCGGTCTTTTTTTTCTTGAAATTACTCTTTAAAAAGAGCAGGAATAGATAAAATACATACCTGTTCCTGCTCTTAAATCAATTACTTAAAATTCTACCTTTTCACTTATAAACTTGTTTAGATCACAAATATTTATTCTTAGCTGTTCCATAGTATCTCTATCTCTCACAGTAACTGTATCATCCTCTAATGTATCAAAATCAATTGTAATACAATATGGTGTTCCAATTTCGTCTTCTCTTCTATATCTCTTTCCAATGCTTCCAGCTTCATCATAATCAACATTAAAGTCCTTTCTTAATAAAGCATAAACTTCTCCTGCTTTCTCTGATAACTTTTTTGTCAAAGGCAGTATGGCAGCTTTAAATGGAGCTAATGCAGGATGAAAATGCAGTACTGTTCTTGTATCTCCCTCTGCAATTTCCTCTTCGTCATAAGCGTCAACTAAAAATGCCAGTGCTACTCTATCAGCACCAAGTGAAGGCTCAATACAATATGGTACATACTTTTCATGAGTTGTTGGATCCATGTAAATAAGTTCTTCTCCTGAATGTTCTGAATGTTTTTTTAGGTCATAATCTGTTCTGTCAGCAATTCCCCATAATTCTCCCCAGCCAAATGGGAATGAGTATTCCACATCAGAGGTAGCCTTACTATAAAAAGACAATTCCTCTTTTTCATGATCTCTAAATCTCAAACAATCCTTATTAATTCCTAAATTCATTAAAAAGTCCCAGCAGAAATCTTTCCAATATTTAAACCATTCTAAATCTGTACCTGGCTTGCAGAAAAATTCTAATTCCATCTGTTCAAATTCTCTTGTTCTAAATGTAAAGTTACCAGGTGTTATTTCATTTCTAAAGGACTTTCCTATTTGTGCTATGCCAAAAGGAACTTTCTTTCTCGATGATCTTTGAACATTTTTAAAATTTACAAATATGCCCTGAGCTGTTTCTGGTCTTAAATATAATTCCGATTTTGCATCCTCAGTAACTCCCTGAAATGTCTTAAACATAAGATTGAACTTTCTTATATCTGTAAAATTCTTCTTACCGCATTTAGGGCATGTTATATTATTTTTTTCTATGTAGTCCATTAGTTTTTCATTGCTCCATCCATCAGCACTGGCAGCTTCTACTCCGTTTTTAGTCATGTGATCCTCTACTAATTTATCTGCTCTAAATCTAGCTTTGCAATCTTTACAATCCATTAGAGGATCTGAAAAACCGCCTACATGCCCTGAAGCAACCCAAACCTCTCTGTTCATTATTATTGCACAGTCAACTCCAACATTATACTTGCTTTCCTGAACAAACTTTTTCCACCAGGCCTTCTTTACGTTATTTTTAAATTCAACACCTAAAGGACCATAGTCCCATGAGTTTGCTAACCCTCCATATATCTCTGAACCAGGGAATACAAACCCTCTGTTCTTAGCTAAAGCTACTATTTTTTCCATTGTCTTATTTACAGTCATAATAAGTCCTGCTACTCAAAATATGGTCAAATGTATCCATACTGAGAAAATTCCTGTTTCATTGTACTATGCCTTGCCCAAGCTACTACAGTTTGTGCAGCACTCCACAGACGTAAATTCCCGAAATAGCCTTAGGTACACATATAAGCGCTTGTTTAATTAAGCTATCTTATATTCTTTAGCATTAGCTAAATTGATTGAAGCATTTAAATCTTCTATTGTTATAAAGCTTGGTTTTTGCTTTATTAACTCACTTACTGTTTTATTAATATAATCAGTTCTAATATTTGTAAGTCTTTGATGAAGTCTTTGTACCTTGACTATTTGTTTTTGGATATTCTGACGAGCAGCTTCTCCTTTCCCTTTTTTATTTCTTAATTTCAAACTTTCATATTTCCTTGAAAGTTTTCTTTGCTCACGTTTTAGTTTCTTTTCTGCTTTTTTAACTATTTCGATAAATTTTTATTATATGTTCTTCTGTTGGTTTAATCCCTGTTTTATATGCTTTTCTCAACTTCTTCATCTTCCTTTATCTTTTTTTTATACTTTCTTAGGCCATAAATTCTGCAGCTAAAAACATGAAGTATTGAGATTATATCTTGAACTAATTCTCCGTTTGGCGAAAAGCTTTCATTGTTTACTACTATTATTTTTACATTGAATTTTCCTAAAAATCTTTCAAACCACTCAAATCCAAATCGTACAAACCTATCTTTATTGGTTATTATTATAGTGCTTATTTCAGATGTCATACACTCATCAATAAGTTTATTCCATTTTTTACGATTATAATTCAATCCACTTCCATAATCTTCAATCACTTCATCTACAATAATTCCTTTTGCATTAGCATATTGTTTAAGAAATATAACTTGATTTTTTAAATCATCTTTTTGATTAGAAGTTGAAACCCTTGTATATATAACTACCTTCTTTCCAGAAGATGTTATACCCATAAACTCTTTATACTGTTCATAGGTATAAAACCGCCTATTTGTTGGCGTTCTAAATGCTTTTAATTTTCCTGCGTTATCCCATCGCTGTAGTGTTAAAACTGATACATTTAATAATTCAGCAAATTCTTTAGGCTTATAGTTCTTACTCAAATATAATCACTCCCTTTTTGGTGATTATATTATATCATTCCTGAATATATTTGCATATAAGATTATAAACTATTTTATTTCTCCTTAATTTCATATTTTAGGGTATAAAAAAAGCCCTTACCATAAGGGACGAATTAAATCCGCGGTTCCACCCTTTTTGGCAATAGCCCTGCTCTTACAATATCATTCAAAAGCGCCTTTAAAATATTACTATAGTCAATTACACCAAACTTGACCTCTCTTTTATAGTAGATATTCTTACTCTTCTTCATCATTATGACATATATATTTATTTATATTTTACCAAAGAAATTTGTAATGTCAACTGCTTTCAAAAAATAGAATGGCTCCGCGAAAAGGATTCGAACCTTCAACCCTTCGGTTAACAGCCGAATGCTCCACCGTTGAGCTATCGCGGAACAACTTATATAATATATTATAGCAACTATTTTTCTTTTTGCAAGATGTTTTTTTATTTCCATATAAATTAAGACCAGTAAAATTAACTGGTCTTAATAAAAACATTTAAATACCTTTTATTGTTGAATTAACTTCATTGTAGGAAATAGTATTACATCTCTTATAGAATAGCTGTCTGTTAAGAACATAACCAGTCTGTCTATTCCAATACCAAGTCCACCTGTAGGAGGCATACCAATTTCTAATGAATTAAGAAAATCTTCATCCATCATGTATGCTTCATCATCTCCAAGCTCTCTTTCTTTAAGCTGCTGAACGAATCTTTCTCTCTGAACTATAGGATCATTTAACTCTGAATATGCATTACACAATTCTCTTCCATAAATGAATCCTTCAAATCTCTCAGTGAAATCCGGGTTCCCTCTTTTCTTCTTAGTTAGAGGTGAAATTTCTACAGGATAATCACATACAAATGTTGGCTGTATCATTTTTTCTTCAGCAAATTCCTCAAATAATCCATTTAATACATCACCTTTTGTACAATCTTTTAATTCTTTTTTAAATTGTACATTCTTTTCTTTTGCTATTTCTCTTGCCTGTTCATCTGTTTTTATCTCATTGAAATCAACACCAGCATATTCTTTAACTGCATCTACCATAGTAATTCTTCTCCATGGTGGTGTAAAATCAATTTCTGTGCCTTGATATGTAACCTTAGTAGTTCCTAGGACCTTCTCACATGCATAAGCTACCATGTTTTCTGTAATTTCCATCATGTCATTATAGTCAGCAAAAGCTTCATATAATTCCATCATTGTAAATTCAGGATTATGTCTTATATCAATGCCTTCATTTCTAAAGTCTTTACCAATTTCATATACTTTCTCAAATCCACCTACAATAAGCCTTTTTAAATATAATTCAGTAGCTATTCGCATGTACATATCAATATCCAATGCATTATGGTGGGTCATAAATGGTTTTGCAGAAGCACCTCCAGCAATTTGTGATAAAACTGGTGTCTCAACTTCAAGATAATCCCTGTTATCAAGGAATTCTCTTATAGCTTTGATTATTGCTGTTCTTTTCATAAAAGTATCTCTGACATTTTCATTCATTATAAGATCAACATATCTTTGTCTATATCTTAAATCAGGATCTTTTAATCCGTGCCACTTTTCAGGTAATGGCCTTAATGATTTAGCAGTTAACTGGAACTCTGTAATATGAATTGAGACTTCACCAGTCTTTGTTTTAAAAACTCTGCCAGTGACGCATAATAAATCTCCAATATCGAAAGATTTGTATTCTTTTAATCTTTCTTCACCCACATCATCAATTCTAATATAAAGCTGTATTTTTCCATACCTATCATATAAATCTGAAAAGCCAGCCTTACCATGAACTCTTTTAGACATTAATCTTCCAGCAACAGTAACTGTACTTCCCTCAAGCTCATCATAATTTTCTTTAATTTGCACCGATGTATGAGTTCTTTCTACTTTATATACATCAAAAGGATCTTTGCCAGCTGCTTGAAGATCAAAAAACTTTTGTCTTCTTTCCTGAATCAGCTCATTAAATTCATTCTCTAGTTTTTGAATATTCTTTTCATCTTTCGCCATTACTCTATACCTCCGTTTTACTCTCTATTTACTTCTAGCACTTCAAATTTACTAACTCCATCTGGAACAGGTACCTCTACTATATCTCCCACTTTTTTTCCTATCAGACCCTTTCCAACAGGCGATTCGTTAGAAATCTTATAATTTACAGGGTCTGCCTCTGCAGAGCCAACTATGGTATATATAACTTCCTCGTCAAAGTCATAATCTTTAACTTTTACTTTTGAACCTACTCCGACTACATCCTTTGGAATTTCAGTTTCATCTACTATAGTAGCATTTTTTAGCATATTTTCAAGCTGTAATATTCTTCCCTCAATAAATGCTTGTTCATTTTTAGCTTCATCATATTCCGAATTCTCACTTAAATCCCCAAAAGAAAGAGCGACTTTAATTTTTTCAGTTATTTCTTTTCTCTTAACTGTCTTAAGTTTTTCTAATTCATCCTCTAATTTTTTTACTCCTTCATAAGTCATAACGTATTTTTTTGAATCGTTCATTTTTTTCTCCCCTTCAATCTCCTAATAATTATTTAATGCAAATACTACCCTATTTAATAAAATTTTACATGTCAGCTAATCATTTAAGAAATTATATAACAGCATAATTGTAAAGTCAACCTATTCATTTTACTAATTAAATTATGATTAACTATATAAAAATATTACATGTTTTTATTTAAATGAGGAGGGAGTCTTATCTAATTTAACTAAATTAAACAAAACTCTCTCCATAACGATTTTAAATTGCTTCTAAAGTATTTTTATACTCTAAAAGCGTTTTTATGACTTCCTTACTGTTTTTTTCATAATTGATAACATTTTTAATTTCAGTACAATTTTCTAATCCCTTTATATACCATGCAATTTGTTTTCTCATTTCTCTAACAGCTTTATCCTCGCCAAAATACTCTATTGATTTTTTATAATGCCTTATGCACATATCAATTTTTTCTCTTGGAGCTGGATCATATACATTATGTCCATTTATCTTGTCCTTTATTTGTTTAAATATCCATGGATTTCCCATAGCTCCCCTTGCTATCATAATTCCATCACAATTTGTATGATTAAACATCTCAGCAGCTGCCTCAGCAGAAAATATGTCCCCATTGCCTATTACAGGAATTTTTACGCTTTCTTTTATTTCTTTGATTATATTCCAATCTGCTTTTCCTGAATACATCTGTTCCCTTGTTCTACCATGTATTGTTATGGCATCGGCTCCAGCTTCCTCTATAATCTTCGAGAACTCCACAGCATTAATATGCAATTCATCAAACCCTTTTCTAAATTTCACAGTAACAGGTTTTTTAGAAGCCTTCTTTACTGATCTTACTATTTCATATGCTAGTTTTGGACTTTTCATAAGAGCGGAGCCTTCTCCATTTTTAACTATTTTGGGAGCTGGACACCCCATATTTATATCTATTAAACATATCTTATTATTTTCATTAAAATAATCACAGGACTTTGCCATTACTATTGGATCATTCCCAAATATCTGAACCGCAATTTTATCCTCGTTTTGCCCAATTGCAGTAAGTTTTTCTGTATTTTCACTGCCATAAAAAAGCGCTTTTGAACTTACCATTTCAGTATATGCTAATCCACAGCCTTGTTCTTCACACAGTTCTCTAAATGCTATATCTGTTACTCCAGCCATAGGTGCTAAAAATACATTATTCTGGAACTGTATTTCTCCAATTTTCATTAATACACCTGCTCTTTATTCTTTTCATATATAAACCTTAAGCCTTCTAAAGTTAGAATATTATTTACTACATTTATTGCCTTACAATCCTCGATAATTAATTTTGTAAGCCCGCCTGTTGCTACAACATAAGGTTCCTTTTCTCCATAAGCCTTCATTTCTTTTTTCATTTTTTCAATAATATAATTAACCTGCCCTATGTACCCATATATTATTCCAGCCTGCATACTAACTACAGTGTTCTTGCCTATTACTGCTTCTGGCTTTATTAATTCCACTCTTGGCAATTTTGCTGCTCTTTCAAATAGGGCATCTGAAGAAATCTTTATACCTGGGCAAATGGTCCCACCTAAATAATCTCCTTTTTCCGTTACAGCACAAAAGGTAGTTGCTGTTCCAAAATCTATTATTATTAATGGTTTATTGTATAATTCATGAGCTGCGACAGCATTAACAATTCTGTCTGCTCCAACTTCTTTTGGATTATCATATTTTATATTAATTCCTGTTTTTACCCCTGGGCCAACAATAATAGGTGTTACCTCAAAATATTTGTATATCATGTGTTCCAATGAATACATGATATTGGGAACAACTGATGAAATAATTACACCCTCAATATCTGACGGATCCAGCTTACTATTTAGAAAAAGCTGAATAACCTGTATACCATATTCATCTGCAGTTCTCTTAGAATCAGTAGATAATCTCCAGTCTGCTATAAGTTCCTTGCCTTTATAAATACCTAAAACAATATTAGTATTTCCTACATCAAGAACTAAAATCATAATAACACCGCCTTTTATATGTGCCATTTATAATTTAAAAATAGAGTAAAAATTTTAATTAAAAAATTTCTTACCCTATTTTTAATGTAATACCCTTACATAATAGTAACTGTAAATCTTAACTTGCAGCAAAAATTTCTTCAAACTCAGCTGATTCCAGCTTTTCCTTTTCAAGAAGTGCCTGGGCAACTGCGTGAAGCTTATTAATATTTTCTGTCAATAAGGTTAGTGCTTTATTATAGCTCTCATCTATAAGTATTTTTATTTGTTCATCAATTTTATTAGCAACTTCTTCACTATAGTTTCTTGACTTAGCAAAGTCTCTCCCTAAAAATACCTCATCATGTCCAGAGCCAAATGCTATAGGTCCAAGTTCATCACTCATACCATAATCCATAACCATTTTTCTAGCTATTGTAGTAGCTCTTTCTATATCATTTTTAGCGCCTGTACTTATATCCCCGATAATCAGCTTTTCAGCTACTCTTCCACCTAATAATCCAACTATTTCATCCTCAAGTTTTGACTTTGACATATAGGATCTGTCCTTTTCAGGCAGATGCATTGTATATCCGCCAGCCATTCCTCTTGGTATAATACTTATCTGGTGAACAGGATCAGAATGAGGAAGTAACTTCATGACAACGGCATGACCTGCTTCATGATATGCTGTAAGCCTTCTATCCTCTTCATCAATAACTCTGCTTTTTTTCTCAGGACCTGCTATTACCCTTGTAACAGCTTCCTCAAGTTCTTCCATTCCAATAAGTTTTTTATTTTTTCTAACAGCTAAAAGTGCAGCTTCATTCATTAAGTTTTCCAAATCAGCTCCTGTGAAACCAGGAGTTGTTTTTGCAAGTACATCCAATTTTACCCCTTCTTCTAAAGGTTTATTTCTCGAATGTACCTTAAGTATTGCTTCTCTTCCCTTTACATCTGGCGCTCCAACTAAGATTTGTCTGTCAAATCTGCCTGCTCTTAAAAGTGCTGGGTCAAGTATATCAGGCCTATTTGTTGCAGCAATCATTATAATTCCTTCATTAACACCGAAACCATCCATTTCTACAAGAAGCTGATTAAGAGTCTGCTCTCTTTCATCATGTCCGCCTCCAAGGCCAGCTCCTCTTTGTCTGCCTACAGCATCAATTTCATCAATAAAAATTAAGCATGGTGAATTTTTCTTTGCCTGTTCAAACATGTCTCTTACCCTTGATGCACCTACACCAACAAACATTTCCACGAAATCAGAGCCGGAAATACTAAAAAATGGTACCCCTGCCTCTCCGGCTATAGCTCTTGCCAGAAGGGTTTTACCTGTTCCTGGAGGTCCAACCAGCAAAACTCCTTTTGGAATTCTGGCTCCCATTTCAATATATTTCTTTGGTGTTTTTAAAAAATCAACTATTTCTGCTATTTCTGCTTTTTCTTCTTCTGCCCCGGCCACGTCATCAAATGTAACCTTCTTTTTATCAGGTGTGGCCATTTTGGCCCTGCTTTTCCCAAAGTTCATTACATTTCTATTGCCGCCGCCGCCTTGAGACTGCTGCATAAACATAAACCAGAATGCCACTAACATCAGCATAAGTATTATGGTTGGTAAATACGTTACCCATGCTGGAACTGATGCTGGTTTTGCATAAGATTCCTTAATAGATCCATTATTTGGGTGCTCACCAATAAATTGAAACAATCTTTCAGAAGGAACTATAGTCTCAAAATTAGTACCATCTTTTAAAGTTCCATCAACAGTCATTTTATCTTCTCTTATTTCTATACTAGTTACTTTATTATCTATCCAATTTTTTTGAAATTCATTAAAATTAATTGTAGATGTGTTCTGATTTGTCCTAACCAGCATTGTAGCTGCCAAAATTACCAGAACAAATACTATGACCCAGGCCGTTGCACTTGAAAATTTTTTCATACTAGGCCCCCCTCTCTTTCTAATTTATATTGTAAAATTGTATCATAACATAATTAGTTATACAATGAATTATTTTTAATTATTTGTAAATTTCCTCTTTTAGGATTCCTATATATGGCAGGTTCCTATACTTTTCTGCATAATCCAGACCATAACCAACAAGAAAATAATCCGGTACTGTAAATCCTATGTATTTTGCATTTAATTCTACTTTTCTTCTTTCAGGTTTACTTAATAGGCAGGCAATTTCAAGACTGGCAGGTTTTCTGCCTTTTAAGTAATCAACTAAATATTTTAAAGTAACTCCGGAATCTATAATATCTTCTACAATTAAAATGTGCTTACCCTCTATTCCAAAGTCCAAATCCTTTAATATTCTAACTACACCTGAAGTTTTAGAGGAATTCCCATAGCTTGAAACTGCCATGAAATCCATTGTACAAGGTATTGTTATTTCTTTCATTAAATCTGCCATAAAGACTACAGATCCCTTTAAAACACCTATAAGCATTAAATCTTTGCCTTGGTAATCCTTAGATATACATTTGCCCATTTTTTTTATTTTTAGTCTTATTTCCTCCTCAGTGTAAAGAACTTCTTTGATGTCCTCTCTCATATAATTTCCTCTCTTTCAATGTTAATTTCCATTATCTTTTTTGTATTTGAATCAATTTTAAATTTTTCACTTATTCTATAGCCTACAATCCAGGCTATATTCTCTCCAGAACATAGCAATGAGATTTTATATCTTTTATCTTTTGGTATTTTCATATCTATAAATATATCCTTTAACTTCCTTGATCCGTTCATTCCCAGTGGAGAAAATCTATCCCCTTCCCGTCTAAATCTCATATTCATATTATTTTTAATTTTATCATAGTCAAAATATTTTGTATAATCGCTTTTCCCCATTAAGCAAAACTTAAAATTACTTATATCAATAATATTAGTGGTGACTTTTAAATTTAGATCAGGGAAAATATTTATACCTTGGCAAATGGGAAATACCTTATTATGATTTTTATCATTGATTTCTTTTCTCTTCTTAACTTCTATACAACCATAATTATTCACTGCTATAATATCATTAGGCAGTATAATTAATTTACCAGTAGACTGTTTCTGAAGTTTTATTATCTGCATTATATGCATTTTATCAAAATTATTTAAATTTCCATTAACATAGGTCAAGGATTCACGTATTATTCTGCTAAGTACAGCCTTGTGTTCAGAAAAGGCTTCCCTAGATATTATAACCTTTTCTTTTCTGTTATCACAATACCTTTCATATTTTTCGTGAGAAATTTTCATTAAAAAATCATTATCTGAAGCAACACTATTAGACATTCTGTTTAAAACATTAATTATATCACTATTAAAATTTTTACGTATATAAGGTATAAGCTCAAGTCTGATTTTATTTCTGGAATAAATATTTTGTAAATTAGTTTTATCGATTCTGGGGGCTAAATTATTTTTCTTACAATAGCCTTCAATTTCTTCTCTTGTAATATTTATAAGCGGTCTTATATAGATTTTTTCTCTAACAGGCTTTATTCCTATTAGTCCTTCTAACCCTGTCCCCCTCATAATCCTCATTAATATTGTTTCAGCAACATCATTGGCATTATGCGCTATAGCTATTTTATTTGCTCCTGTTTTTTTCATAACCTGACCAAAAAAGTCATATCTGGCTTTTCTTCCCGCGGTTTCACAGGATATATTAAGCTTTTCACTTAATTTATTTACATCTATTTTTTTGCTATAAAATTCAACATTGATTTTTTTACAGAATTCTTTAACATAAGCTTCATCTTCGTCAGCATCTTTTCCCCTTAAGCAGTGATTTATGTGTGCTGCGGCTATACTTATATGTAATTCAATGCTCATCTCATTTAAAACATGTAAAAGACATATGGAATCCGGTCCGCCAGATACACCTACTACAATTTTATCTCCAGGTGATATCATATTATAATCTTCTATTGTCTGCCTGACTTTATGTATCACGTCAACACTTCCTAATCAAATTTATATCTATATATAATAATACTATAATAAATATATTTCAAAGTAAATCAACTATTTAAATGAAATTATATAGATTATTGTGTAAAACAACAAATAGTTGAGGATTACTGCATAAGGTTTAATTTTAGCCAGTAATCTCCAACTATTAAGAAACATTGTATTAAAAAGTTACTCATACAAACTATATACCTTTTCAACTACTACAGTCATATCATCCTTAACCTTGCCGCCGCTAAGTTCCTTGGCTTTGGTAATTATTTCATTACTAATTTCATTGGGATTTATAAGATTGGTACTTTTTAAATATTCAACGATCCAGTCTACCTTTCCTATTGATGAACTATCATAGTCTAATACTCCATCACTTAGCATTACTATAATATCACCATTTTCAACCTTTTTATTTATTATATCCACATCAGGTTTATCCAGCACACCTATAGGTAATGTTTTTGATTTTATAATATCTACATTCCTTCCTTTTTTTATAAAGCTTGCCACAGCCCCAACTTTCAAAAAACTTATTTCTCCATTATATAAATTAATATTGCTTAAATCTACAGTTGAAAACTTCTCCTCCTCAGAAAACTTTATTGACATTATAGAATTTACAATGTTAATAGCGGAAGTTGTTTTAAATTCAGCTTTTACAAACTTTGTAACTAAATCAACAGCTGCTGAGCTTTCTTTCCCTGCTGTAGGTCCTGAACCCATTCCATCACTTAACATAGTTATATATTCACCATTATTTATTTTTTCAAATTTATAACTGTCCCCATTGTATTTTTCTCCATCCTTTGCAACTCTGGATACATAGGAAGCAATATGAAATTTAGGTGTCTCTTCAAAATTAATTTTACAGTTGTTAGTATGTTTATCTATTTGGCATCCGTCATCCCTTGTACACATACACCTGCCTGTAACAGTATTTATAAGAGGCAATATACTTTTTATACAGATTTGTTTCCCCCCACATGCTTCTATAGACACTTGAACTACTAGTTTATGGATTTTATTGTAGAAGCAAAACACATCTTTATATATTATTTTATTTTTATTTAAGATTCTCCTGATATTATTTTCAATTTCTGAATCAATTGTTATGTTATCATTAAATCCGCTGATTATTTCACTAACAGAATCTGCTATATTATCAATCTGTACAGATAATAGTTCCCTGCTCTGCCCCAATCTTTTTCGCCACATCTCGTTTATTACATATTTATTTACAATTTCTTCTGTATTCTTTATCATTGAATCTTTTCTAATGCACTTTCTTTCCAATTGTCCTGGCATGGTCTTGTTATTATCCTGATAGTTTCTTATTAAATCACCAACTGCACTATAAGTATAATAAGCTTCCCTCTTCCAGCAGATACTTCTCATATTGCAGTTAGAACAGACTCTGTCTGCTACGTTATCTATAAGTCCGCTGCTTTTACTTTTCATTGACAATTTATCATTATCAGATAATTTTCTTAATACACTTGATACATTAACTAATACATCCGAAAATTGCACCAATTTATCTGAAAGCATATCTTTTAACTTCACTACATAATTTTCGCTTTGGTTTTCAACTTTTATTTCGCAGTTTATTTCAGACTCCAGCATATGCAGTATTTTAATTGGAATCAGGAAAAAAATAATGCAGCATATTACTACTTCTGCTATTTTAAACTGAACCCCAATACTTGAATATAGCTTTAAAATGGTAAACGCTATCATATAGGATATTCCGCAAATCCATTTACCCGTTTCTTTAAATATTCCGCTTATTAATCCACAAAGCCCGTATACTCCCACAAATGTAACCATGTTCGATGAGGATATTCCCATTATAGTCCCAACAGCAACTCCACTTGCTGCTGCTGCAGTACTTCCTTTTGTATTTCCAATTATCAGCACAAAGCATAAGGCAATTATATTTCTAATAGAGACTCCAAATAAATTAAATCCCCATGTACCTGCCATAATTAATGCAGAGGTAATGGTCATACTTATTATTTCTTCATTTGAAAATAAATGTCTGGTTTTGAATTCACTGAAGCATATTATTGAATAATTAATAATATAATATATTGGGAAAATGCTTGCAGTTTCAAAAAAAGAGGTTAAAAAGGAAGTCCCAAATCCTAATCCATTTATAGTAAGTTTATATACATTAAAAATAATGAATATTGTCAAAAAGCTTGATATAAGCTTAACTTTCTTATTTGATTTTACTAATGCATATTCTAACGCAACCAAAGCACCACAAATAATAAAATATACCTCTATGTTTTTACCTGAACTATATATACTGGCATATCCTATCAATGCGCCACATCCTGCTACTATACTTTCTATACCTTTCCTTCTTGTTATTATTGCAATTAAGAACGCCACACCAAAAGGCGCCATCAAATTGATTAAAAGCACCCTGCTTGTTAAAAAAGCTCCAACAAAATAAAATGCATAGGCTAATATAATACTTTTATCAATATTTTTTCCTTTACTCTTTTGATTATTTAAACTGCTTGTCCTTTTGTAAGGGAATATTTCTGCCCCATACTGCATTAACCACACCACCTTTTAACTTACTGTAATCATTATATCAAAGGCTTCTGGAATATATTGTCACTTGGTGTGTGGTATTCAAGTTTTTTTTAGGACATTTATATCTAATATTTTTTTATTTGTTTTTATTTAGACAATATACATTTATTAATAGTACTTATTATTGCGTATAAGATAAAAAAAATACTGTCTGTTTTGCATATAGTATTTATTTATCGTTTTATGTTGCTTTATAAATTACAAATAAAAAAACTCACGATATAAAATCATGAGTTATATTGGTAGCGGAAATAGGACTTGAACCTACGACACTTCGGGTATGAACCGAATGCTCTAGCCAGCTGAGCTATTCCGCCAAAAAACAAATGGTTGCGGGGATAGGACTTGAACCTATGACCTTCGGGTTATGAGCCCGACGAGCTACCAACTGCTCCACCCCGCGATATTATATTGGTGCTGAAGACCGGAATCGAACCGGTACGGGTTTTAAAGCCCGCAGGATTTTAAGTCCTGTGCGTCTGCCAGTTCCGCCACTCCAGCACATTATATATATGGTAGCGGAAATAGGACTTGAACCTACGACACTTCGGGTATGAACCGAATGCTCTAGCCAGCTGAGCTATTCCGCCACAAAAATAAATGGTTGCGGGGATAGGACTTGAACCTATGACCTTCGGGTTATGAGCCCGACGAGCTACCAACTGCTCCACCCCGCGATATTATATGGTGCTGAAGACCGGAATCGAACCGGTACGGGTTTTAAAGCCCACAGGATTTTAAGTCCTGTGCGTCTGCCAGTTCCGCCACTCCAGCACGTTATTTCAGCAGCAAATATCAATTCGCTGACTACAACATGATTTATTATATAGTACTTTAAATAATATGTCAACTACTATTTTTCTTAATCTTTAAAATAAAAGGGACTACAAACAGTCCCCTATATTACACATTCGATGTTTTCTTATATCCTCTTCCCTTTGAATCCTGATGTCTTTTTAAGTCCTGAAATCTTTCCTCACTATCCTTAAGAAATTTTGATAATCTGTCTTCAAAGTCGCCAGAATTGGCTTTTGCCTTTTCCTTGGACCAATCAATGTCAATTGGTCTTTGTGACTTTTTTTGTGCTGGTGCTGCCTGCTTAATGGATAAACTCATTTTCCCATTTTCATCTACAGAAATAACTTTCACCATAACTTTGTCTTTCTCTTTCAAGAACTCTCTAATGTCCTTTACATAAGTGTCTGAAACCTCAGAAATGTGAACTAATCCTGTTTTTCCTTCCACTTCAACGAATGCACCAAAATTAGTGATATTGATTACTGTACCTTCTAGTATGCTTCCTGCCTTTAAGGTCATATTTGTATGACTCCTCCTTAATAATAAAAAATGTATATTAAATATAAATTAATAGTAAAAGCTATTTTGAAGTATTTATTACAGGAGTCTCACCTTCTTTAATAAGATGTAATTTTTCTCTTGCCAGTTTCTCAATGTATTGGTCTGACTTTGACAATTTAATTTCATCCTGTAACTTTTGACTTTGATCATCAACCTTCTGCAATTCAATTTGCTTTTCAGTGATATCCTGCTTTATCTTATGCATGGTTATTGTTTGTGATACAAAAATAAAAATTATATAACTTATTACAACTAATAAAAGTATATTTTTAACCTTAATCTTTTTCATAATAAGTCTTTTCATATCAAAATCATTTTCCTTTCATAAGATTACGCAGTTAATCCGTTTAGTTATATTCTAATTTGTATTTGTATATTCTTCAAGCTATTTTTTTAAATTTTTTCTATTTTTCCTTATTATAAGATATATTATAAGCTCAAAAGGATAAAGTATCAAATTAATTGTAATTCTTACAAACTTTCCTATGGCATTAAACAATTTCTGCTGAGAAAGCAGGAATTTTGAACTTATTAACTTAAAATATATATATATACCAATAAATATATTAAGATAAATATATACCCCTATATATGCGCTGTCTGTAATAAGTAAAAAAATAAAAATAAAAATACCCGAAAGTATCCAAAATAAAGTATCTTCAATAAAAGTTATAATCTTATTTATATATTTAGGTCCTCTTATAATTCTATATATATCATAAAAAACTCCAGTAATAATCCCTGATAACAGGCTGAACAAAATTAAATAAAACTGTTTCGTTATAGAAATAACCATGTATACTACCTACTTAAACAATCTGGAAATTATGCTGTCTTTATCTTTTTTTACTTCATTTGTAGTATATATGCAGGAATTAACTATGCCTGTGATCATTACTTCTCCATTTTGGACATCCAGTTTATTCATCTTCAGGCCTTCCCCTTTTACAGTTAAAGTCCCAAGATTAGTATTTAATATTATATTTTCATCATTAAAACTTATTACCTCAACAACACCGCTTAAAGATAATCTTTTTCTATTATCAAGTTTTAAACTGCTTTTTTTATCTTCTAATTTTATATCTTTACTTTCCAAAATATCCCCTCCAATTATAACTAATATATTTATATGCTTAGCTTAAAGGAGATATTCTAAAGTGGGATCATTACTATTGACACTCCTGTCCAGAGATTATTTCATACATTTCTTTTGCATTTTCTTTTAATACATGTGCAGTAATATTAATTATTTTAGCTTTAAATATTTTTTCTGCATATTTTATTTCTATAATATCGTTCTCTTTAACTTCAGTGCCAGCCTTTGCCACCTTACCATTTATTGAAACTCTTCCACCTTCACAAGCTTCTTTTGCAACAGTTCTCCTTTTTATTATTCTAGATACCTTTAAATATTTATCTAATCTCATTTCTTACCCTCCCGTTGAATGGATTAATATATGCTCACCATAATTATAAAATAAAAAACCCAGATTTACATCCAGGTTTTTTATTTTAATTATTTATTAACTTTATCTTTAAATTCTTTTCCAGCTTTAAATACTGGAACTGTAGATTCTGGAATTGTTATTTCTTCTTTAGTTCTTGGATTTCTGCCTACCCTGGCAGCTCTTTTTCTTGTTTCAAAAGTACCAAAGCCTACTAATTGAACTTTATCTCCCTTTTCCAAAGCTTCTTCAACACTTTCAATAAGAGCTTTTAATGCAACTTCTGCATCTTTTTTTGTTATTTTGCTTTTTTCAGCAATACTTGTGATTAAATCTGATTTGTTCACCTTAGTTTACCTCCTTAAATTGAGTATGCTATAATTTAGCATATTCTTCACAAAATTAAAAATTCCTGCTTGTTTTATTGTTTTTGCAAAAAGTAACTAATTATTTACTTTTTGCCTCTTCCCATAATTCATCCATAGTTTTTAAATCCAGGCTTTCCATTTTTAAACCCCTTTTAAGAGCGCACTCTTCTATGTATTCAAAACGCTTGATGAATTTGGTTATAGTACTATTTAAAGCTATTTCAGGGTCAATGTCAAGGAATCTTGCAACATTTACGGTAGAAAATATCAAATCTCCCACTTCTTCTAATATCTTTGCCCTATTATTTGTTTTATATACACATTTTATTTCGTCTAGTTCCTCTAAAACCTTAGACATTGCACCATCAATTTTATCCCAGTCAAACCCAGCCTTTGCTGCTTTTCTTTGAATTTTATCCGCCCTCATAAGTGCAGGAAGATTATTTGCAACATGCTTAAGCTCTTCTGTATGATTTTTTAATCCTTGTTCCTTCATTTTAATTTCATCCCAATTATTAAGCACTTCTTCACTTGTATTCACCCTAATATCTCCAAATACATGAGGATGCCTATTAATCATTTTATTACATATCCCGGAAATTACATCATTTATATTATAATATCCATCTTCTTTACCAAGCTGAGCATGAAAAATTACCTGTAATAATACATCCCCCAGCTCTTCAACTAATTTTTCATCGTCCTTTTCATCTATAGCCTCCAAGGCTTCATAACTTTCTTCTATCAAATACTTTTTAAGTGATTCGTGAGTTTGTTCTTTATCCCATGGACAGCCATTTTCTCCTCTTAAAACTTCCATTATATTAACTAAGTCATAAAAATCCATTACACCTTTACTACACTTTGGAATATATACTGATGTTAAATGATCTATATCATCCTGCCTGTCTAGCTCATACAGTGGAATTTTTCTTATACTTTCCATTCCCTTTACTCCTGCTGCTCTTACAAAATATATTTCCATTTCATCACTGTAATATTCTGATAAAGCTATTTTAACCTCTGAAGCAATATATTTATCATATACCTGAGTTACTATAATTCCTGTCCTTTTGTCTAATAACTGATTTTTTATATCGAAAGCATCTATTATTTTTATTCCTTCTATTGGGTCAATTCTTAAGCTGTCCATTAATGAATCAATAAAGCTCACTGCAGGATATATATCTACAGCTATATTTTTTTCTTTACATAACTTCAAAATATTTTCAACTGACTTCTCAGCAACTAATGGATGACCTGGTACAGCATAAACTACATCCTGAAGCTGTTCTTGTTTTTTTATAATATCTTCAGCAATAGAATCATATACTTCATCAAAATCTTTTGACTTTTCATATTTTTCATCATAGGTTTTATATTTTATGCCAAGCTCTTTTAAGTATTGTACTGTAGGATGTCTTTCTGTCCTAAGAAAAATATTGCTGCTGTTTTTTAAAACTTCAATTGCTCCAATAGTTAATGCATCCTTATCTCCAGGCCCTAACCCTATTATTTTAATCATATATTTATCTCCCTTATCTCCTTAGTAATCTTTTTTTAACATAACTATATTTAAATATTCCTAAGATAAAAATCAAAATACCATATATCAAAATGCCGCAAAGTATTGCTATTAAGCATCCTATTCTGCTGCTTCCTGTATAATTATAGACACTTATATAAATAAATACAACAGAAATCAACATAGCCATGGCAGCAAACAAAGGTTTAATTAACATTTCATAATAGTTTATATTATAGTGCAGTGCTTTCTTAAGTTTCACTATATTTAACAAAGCTGCTGTAACATATCCAGCTATGGTTCCCAGCACTGCGCCATATATATTAATAGAAGGGATTGTTACAAGAAAATAGGTTATTAATATCTTAATTACGCATCCTGCTGCCAGATTAATTACTGGTGTGAAAAACTTTCCTATACTTTGCAATATGGATGTGGTAGTTTGTGCTATTATAATGAATGGTATGCAAATTGACAGGTATTTAAGAATTAAATATCCATCCGCCTGTCCAGGAAAAATCAGATTTAAAATAGGATAAGCTAACATAAATAATCCTGCAGCTGATGGTAATCCAATAACCATTGATATCTTAAGTGATAGATCTACCTTATTAATTACTTCTGTCATCCTGTGCAGAAAATATTCCTCAGCAATTATAGGAACTATAGATGCACATAAGGCCATGGACAAAGTCAGTGGTACATTTATCAAAGTAAATGCCTTCCCTGACAGCTGCCCATAAAGTATTGTTGCCTCCTTATAAGTGTAACCTGCTTCTAAAAGCTTTTGAGGAACCAATATAGAATCTATTAAACTCATTATAGTTCCTACAGCTGCTCCTAATGAAATTGGTATAGCTATTTTTAAAAGTGCAGTTAATATCTGAGGATCGTCTTTTACCTTTTTTACATTGAGTTCTTTTTTAACCTTTATATATTTAAACAATAGGTAAATTCCACCCAATATTCCTCCTGCTGTAGCTCCTAAAGCTGCGCCTCCTGCTGAGTACTCTATGCCTTTTGGTAGCAGTATATAGGCTAGTCCAACACCAACTATTACTCTTCCGCATTGTTCTAATATTTGAGATACTGCTGTTGGACTCATATTCTGCATGCCCTGGAAAAATCCCCTTAGTGCACTCATTATGGCAATAAAAACAGGTGCCGTGGCTATTCCAATTAAAGCGTAGTATGATTTTATGTCCCATCTTAAATATTTGATTATATATTTTGAAAAGCTCAATAATATTCCAGTAAAGCCTACACCCATTATTACCATTAAAAGCATAGCCTTTCTAAGAACCTGAATCATTCCTTCGTGGTTATTTACAGCATTATTTTCAGATACCATTTTAGATACAGCTACTGGTATTCCTGATGCTACTGCTATAAAAAACATATATAATGGATAGGACATTTGATAATACCCAAAGCCCTCATCTCCAATTATCATTTGAATAGGCCATCTAAAGAAAAGCCCTAAAAACTTAGCAATCATACCTGCTGAACCTAATATAAGAGTACCTTTCAATAAGGATTGTTTTTTCATGTAATAATACCCCCGAAAATAACTTTACAGTTTATTTTATATATATTAGAACCTTTGCATTATATATATTATTTATTTTCTTATGGCATTATTACATTAATTGAATATATTTTTTCAATATGTTAATAATTTTTCATGAAGGCAAAAATAACAAATGGCAGCCTTGCTGCCATTTTAAGATATAAATAGATTAATTATTTATTGTTCCATTTGCTTTCCCAAGAAGGATGATGCAGTTTCAGCTAACTTCATTTCTATTTCACCAAATTTAATTCCCTGCTCCTTAGATACTATAATAACAGCTCCAATTGCATCTCCTTCTGTAATAATTGGTGAAATTACCATTGAACTATACTTCTCATTAATGTCCTCATCTTCATATATAGGAGTAATGCCTTTACCTCCTTCATATGATACTGTTTTTCTTTCATCAATTACTTTTTCAAGGTCATTGCTTATTTTTTTATCCATATATTCTTTTTTTGTTATTCCACTAATAGATACTATAGAATCCTTATCACATATGATTACAATATTCCCAATAGTCTGCTGTAATGATTCTGCGTAGCCTTTTGAAAATTCACTTAGTTCACCTATAGGTGAATATTTTTTAAGAATTACTCCACCCTCTCTATCAGTAAATATTTCTAATGGATCTCCCTCTCTGATTCTTAAAGTCCTTCTTATTTCCTTTGGAATTACTACTCTTCCTAAATCGTCTATTCGTCTAACAATACCTGTTGCTTTCATTAATTTTACCTCCTTAAACTAATTATATAAAATATAACTTGTATTAATATTATCTTTCTTAACTTGAAATTTTATACACAATTGTTATTAAAAAAGCAGTATTTAAATTTAAAATTTAAATACTGCTTTTTTGTATAATTTTATTAATTAAGTTTATCATTAAATTAAGTTCTTATCATATTTAGTTATTTTAGCTGCTTTCTTCCACTCATCTATCTTTGCCGAAAATGCACTTTGTTTTGCATTGTTAAGCAAATTACCTTTTATAGTTTCTTTTACTGAATCAAAAGGTTTAACAGGGTATTCATTTTTTGTTTTTACCCAAATTATATGATATCCAAATTGTGTCTGCACAGGACCCGATATCTGGCCTGGTCTCAATGCCATTGCAGCAGCCATAAATTGCGGATCTAATCCTGAATTTACGTAATTCACTGTGCCAAGGTCTCCGCCACTAGCCTTTGAACCTGTATCAATAGATACTTCCTTTGCTACATCAGCGAATTTCTCACCTTTATCTAATCTTGCCTTTACCTTCTTAGCTTCATCTTCAGTTTTTACTAATATATGAGCTACATCCATTGTATCCGGCTTTTCAGTAAATTCTGTCTGATGACCATTATAATATTCCTTTATCTTGGCATCCTCCACCTTTACATTCTTTGTTACATTATCAGCAACTTTACTTATTATAATTTGATTCTTAAGATATGCTTTTAATGAGGCCTCTGTAAATCCAGCTGATTTTAAAGAATTTGTAAATGCTGTTGTATCATTGCCATATACTTTTTTTATTTCATCATACTTACTATTTGTTTCTTTAGTAAGTGCCGCATCATCAGGAACTAATTTTAATTCTTTTGCCTTTTGTAATAGAAGCTTTTCAGTTATCAATTGATCTAGTAACTGACCCTTCTGATCCTTTAAGGTAGCCTGAGCATCTGAATTGCTTGCATAGTTATCTCCATATTGGGATTTCAGCTGTGCAGTCACCTGGGCTAACTGTGGGTCTCCATCCAGTTCTCCCCTTGTTATTTTCTCTCCATTAACCTTAGCAACTGTACTTTTTGCAATAGCTTCTGGTGTTTTAGCTACCATGTTACATGCAGATAGTGATAATGAAAATACTACAACAAGAGCAGCACTGATGAGTCTTTTTGTACTTTTCACTCTATTTTCCCCCGTTCTAAATGTGATAAATATTATTTGACATAAAAACATTCTAGCACAAATATAGTATTACTTCAAAGATTACTTTAAAGTTTCAGAGATTTCGCATCTAAATTCCAGTAAAAGATTTACTTTTACTGGAATTGTATTTTATTGTACTTTCTTACATGGCTGGTAAATCAACAGACCGATATGTCGAAAAAATAGTTATAATTACCCTTACCCTAAGAAATTTTAATAATCGATTTCCAATTTTATTTTTATATTAAGTCTTTTTAAATATTGGATTATTCCAGTTGTCATCTATAGTAAATCTTTCATCTTTTATATCTTCAATAATATCTATTTGAAGCATCCGTTTCTTTCTAAAACCTCTGATACATCTAAAAAAATATAACTGCATCAGATTAAACGCTATAATTATAAACATCAGTACTGTCTCTACGCCCGTAGGGCTATGAAGAAAGCAATGATCTAAATGCCATTCTGTTTTAAGCTGATGAAAGGCATTATTTTCTATATCCCACCTCTTGTGCATTATCTTCCACAAGGTTTCTACTGAGGCAAATTTGTCTGTTGTTATAATCCAGCCTTCTTTAATTTCTACCTTATCTCCAGTATGAATTTCTTCTATAAACCTTATAAATCTAACTTTGATAGTCGGATCTGATATTTCAAAATTATCTTCATCCCAAGCTTTAATTTTGGTATAGTCTTTACTTCCCTGCTTTACAATCCATTTCTTATCAGCCTCACGGCGCTTAAATAGAGCTAATGCATCCTTTACAATGAGAAGACGCTCATCTTTAACTCTTACTACTGCATTCATTCCTATTGAAAGGACTTCTTTTATCCAAGTAGATTTACAATATAAAGCATCAGCTACTATAATATCGGCAAAATGGTGATATTTACGATATAATTTTTTTATTAATCTTATACCTCCGGTGATTTCACCTTCATCTTTATTCGAACTATCTTTCTTAGGTTCAAGCATTTCTTGTCCTAAAATAACATGGGGATCCGAACCTACGGTAGTACAAACTACAGATCTGTGGAAATGACGAGTAGTGCCATCCTTATTCTTTCGTGAAAGACATTTGTCACAAAATTTTTTAGCACTTTCAAATAATTCTACACCATCTACAGCAACTACCTTTAAGCCATCTATGGTACCATTTCTAAATATCTTATTTTTTATCGTAGTTCTAATTATACTATCATGAATATTTTTCAAACCATTCAAATCAAAATCACTTAAGCAGCGCCTAACGGCATCAATGTGAATCATTTTAGTGTTTTTAGGTAATACTTTTTTAAATTTACCTTTTTTAAGCCAATGCTCTAACCTGTTGAAACTTCTTATTTGAAGCATAAATCCAAACAAAACTACAAAGGTGATTGTTGAAATTTTTACTAGAGATTTTATCTTTTTATCCTCTAAGGTATTGATTTTTTCACCTATATCGTATACTTTATTAATATAGGTGAGCATTTGTTTTAAATAACTTTTATTCATCTTAAGGCATCCTTTCTATTGTGTTGTGCAAAACTATTATAAAAAGGATGCTTTTATTATGCAAATTTTTTTTATAATTTCCAGTAGAAATCGGATTTTACAATGTTTTTATTAAATACTAGCAAATCAATATAAATCAGCGGGCTGCGCCCTAAAACTTTTTTAGGTGCTAAACTTCTGTTAAAGTTTAACTAAAATTTGATATTTTATTCATAAACTCAAATAATTCTTTTAAATCTTTTAGTTTTTCCTCTTTCTTAATGTCTTTCATTGTATATCCAAAGGAAGGCTGTTCGCCAAGCTTAAATACTATTCTTTTTGAATAATTTTTAATAAGAGCACTTGATAAATTTTGATTTAGTCTGTCCTTTCCATCAAAAATAATAATCACTTCTTCTTTTCTTTCCTTTATTTCTAAAATCCCTAATTTTTTTCCTATGCTTCTTATATATGAGATGTCCATAAGATTTTGCACAGACTGAGGAATGTCAGAAAACCTATCCACAAGTTCATCCTGAATATCCATCATATCATCATAGGATTCTATTGCTGCTATTTTCTTGTATATCTCTATCTTTTGAACCTCATCATTAATATATTCACTAGGAATATATGCATCCACCTTTAATTCTACAGTAGTTTCAACTGGCTCTTTACTTATTTCTCCCTTTACTAATTTTATGGTATCATCCAGCATTCTGCAGTATAAATCATATCCAATAGCAGCCATATGGCCATGCTGTGCAGACCCCATCATATTTCCTGCTCCTCTTATTTCTAAGTCTTTTAAAGCTATTTTAAATCCAGATCCTAGTTCAGTGAAGTCCTTTATTGCTTTTAATCTCTTTTCAGCTACTTCCGTTAATATCTTATCCTTTCTGTAAGTTAAATAACAATATGCAATCCTGTTCGTCCTTCCAACACGCCCCCTAAGCTGATACAGCTGTGACAAGCCCATTTTATCAGAATCGAATATAATCATAGTATTAACATTTTGAATATCCATGCCAGTTTCAATGATTGTAGTTGATACTAAGATATCGTACTCATTTCTCATAAAATCTACAATCACATTTTCAAGTTCTCTCTCACCCATTTGTCCGTGTGCCACTGCTACTCTAGCCTCTGGTACAAGTTTTGAAATGTATGCTGAAATCTCCTGAATAGTCTCCACCCTGTTATATACAAAGTACACCTGACCCCCACGGCTTAGTTCCCTTAAAATGGCATCTCTGATCAGCTGGTCATTATACTCCACCACATAAGTCTGTACAGGATATCTTTCTTCAGGAGGCGTTTCAATAACGCTGATATCTCTAACTCCAACTAAGGACATATGCAGTGTTCTTGGAATAGGTGTAGCGCTCAAAGTTAAAACATCTACGTTTTTCTTAAAGCTTTTGATTTTTTCTTTATGGGCAACGCCAAATCTTTGCTCTTCATCTATTATTAAAAGCCCTAAATCTTTAAATTTAACATCTTTTTGAATAATCCTATGGGTACCTATTAAAATATCCACATTCCCTTCTTTAACAGCCTTCAATGTGGCTTTCTGCTGTGCTGCAGTTCTAAATCTGCTTATCATTTCAATTTTAACTGGGAAATCGGAAAATCTCTGTATAAAATTATTATAATGCTGCTGTGCAAGTATTGTGGTAGGAACAAGGAAAGCAACTTGTTTTCCATCCATAACAGCCTTAAAAGCCGCTCTAACAGCCACCTCTGTCTTTCCATAGCCTACATCTCCGCATAAAAGTCTATCCATTGATTTTTCTGATTCCATATCTTTTTTTATTTCACTAATTGATGTTAACTGATCTGGAGTTTCCTCATAAGGGAATTCATCTTCAAATTGTTTCTGCCATACTGTGTCCTTTGAATATTTAAACCCTTTTAAAGTGGAACGTATAGCATATAATTTTACTAAATCTTCTGCAATTTCTTCTATGGACCTTTTCACTTTTCTTTTTGCTTTAGCCCATTCAGATCCTCCCAGTTTATTTATTTTTGGATTTTTTCCCTCACTTCCTATGTACTTCTGTACTAAGTCCAGCTGTTCCACTGGTACATAGAGCTTATCTTCATTATCATAGCTTAATTCCAGATAGTCTTTTTTTATACCTTCTACCTCTAACTGCTTTATGCCCTTATAAACTCCAATTCCGTGATTAACATGTACTACGTAGTCTCCAGGTTTAAGCTCAGTAAAGCTTTTAATTTTGCTTATTCCTTTTTTATTTATCCTGGAGGAAGTTTTCCTTTTAGCCTCGCCAAAAACTTCTTTATCTGAAATAACGCATACCTTATAAACAGGGAACTCAAAACCGCTTAAAAGGCTCCCAAATGTTATTATCACTTCTCCAGGCTCTATTTTCCTTACCACATCTTTGTAAGAACTTTCAATGTCTCTGTCTCTCAAAGTATTTACAAGTCTCTCTCCTCTAGGTCTTGTACCAGAGAGTATTAAAGTTTTATACCCTTTGCTTTTTCTATCCTTAATATCCTCTATTAACAGATCCAGCTGGCCATGATAATTATGTAATGTTATTTGAGAAAAGCTTACAATAGATTTTGGTTGTAAAATGCTGGCAGCCTTAGAAATAAAATCTGTGGTAATAATATTGCTGCTTTCAATTTTTTCAATAATAGACTGTTTATTAATTAAAAGATTGCTCTGTGATGATAATATATCTCCTCTCTGTAAAAAGCTTTTGTAGTTTTCTTCAAATTCATAATATATACTATCAAGTTTACCCTTACATCTTTGTATATCATCTACCACAATCATGCTGTTCTTCACATAGTCAAAAAAGGTGCATCTCTTTTTATAAAAATATGGCAGATAGCTGTCAATATTTTCAAATGTACCCGTTTCTAAAAGTGCTTCTAAATTTTTATTTACTATTTCATTTAACTTTTTTACAGCCTCTTTTTCCTTCTTCTTTTTAAAAACCTGCTCCATTTCATTGAAATCTTTTTTTATACAGTCATAACCATACTTTAAATCATCCTGGGTCAGTATAATTTCTTTTGCCGGAAATATCTCCACATGGTCAACCTTTTCAATGCTTCTTTGAGATTCTGTATTAAAGCTCCTAATGGAATCAACTTCATCATCAAAAAGTTCTATTCTAAATGGTTCCATGGAAGTAGGAGGGTAAATATCTATTATACCCCCCCTTAAAGAAAATTGACCTTTAGCTTCAACCAATTCAACTTTCTCATATCCACATTGGATTAACTTGCTGCTAAAATCATATAAATTGATTATATCCCCTACTTTAAATTCAAAGGAATAGTTATTATAATACTCACTTGGGATATATTGCGGCGCCAGGCATTCGATTGAGGAAACAATGATTTTCTTTCCAGGCTTTAAAATCTCTTTTAATACTTTTAACCTTTCCCATCTTAAGTCACTGGATATAGCATCAATATTATAAAACACTATCTCTTTAGTGGGAAAATAAAAGCATTCTGGTATGTATAAGGATAAGTCCTCGTATAAATTTTTTGCCTCCATGTCACTATGTGTTAAGACTAGGAATGGCTTGTCTATTTCTTCATACAAGCCATTTATTAAATAACTCCTGGCCGAATCTGAAACCCCAAAAATACTCAGAGGAAACTTATTCTTCTTAATATTCGCTAATGCTGATTTAAATTCATTACTTTCCTTAAGAGGTTGTGTAATTCCAACCAATCTCATTAAATTCCGCCCCCTAACCTACTCCGCTTTATATCCATTATATTTATTCATTGCTTCTTCTAAACTAGTCTCCATTATTTCCTCTACAGCCAATAATGCTGTTTCTAAGGTCTCATCTAAAACCTTTCTTTCTTCTTCAGAGAACCTTCCAAGTACATATGAAACTAGATTTTCCTTTGGCTGTCCAACTCCAATTTTTATTCTTGGAAATGAATCTGTACCAAGGTTTAATATTATATTTTTTATTCCATTATGACCGCCTGCACTACCTTTGCCTCTTATTCTCAACCTTCCTACAGGAATGCTTATGTCATCATATATTATTATTATTTTATCTAAATCAATTTTATAAAAATTTACTGCCTCCCTGACACTTTCACCACTTAAATTCATATATGTTGATGGTTTCAACAATAGAACCTTTTCTCTGCCTATATATCCCTCTCCATATATTCCTTTAAATTTTACCCTATTTAATTCAATATTATACTTTCTGCTTAATAAATCAATTGTATCAAATCCAACGTTATGTCTTGTTTTTTCATATTCTCGTCCTATATTGCCTAATCCAACTATTAGATACATCTTTTTCAACTCCTAAACAATAAATTCCACTTTTTGATTATACACTTTTTTTTATATAATATATACTTTTAAAATCTAAATAAATAAGAGACCTTATATGGTCTCCTATTTATTAGTGTCCTTCATTTCTGATAAAACTATATTGTACTGAACTATCTTGCCATTTCTCCATACTTTGCATGATACTGTATCACCAATTTTGTGAGAATCAATTATATCCGCTAGATCTTCAAACTTTGTTACTTTCTTTCCATCTAATTCTACTATTATATCTGTTGGCTTTATACCAGCTTTATAAGCTCCGCTGTCTTTAACTACCTCTTTAACATATACTCCCTGAACTTTGTTTGCATCAGAAATGATACTTTGTCCGTAAATTCCTATAAATGGTCTGCTTACAACTTTACCATAGTTCATTAATGATTTCACAATATCTTTTGTTTCATTTATAGAAATTGCAAATCCCATTCCCTCTGCACCTTGCTCTGTTCCCAATTTAAGGCTGTTAATTCCTATAACCTCTCCAGCCTCATTACACAATGCCCCGCCGCTATTGCCGGGATTAATAGCTGCATCAGTTTGGAGAACTTTATAAATTGCTCCCTGATAACTAATTTTTCTATTTAGAGCACTAACAATTCCAGCAGTTACACTTCCAGCAAATTCTTCACCTAAAGGATTACCTATTGCTATTGCTAAATCACCCACTTTTACCTTAGATGAATCTCCAAATTTGGCTACTGGAAGGTTTTGAGCTTCTACTTTAATAACAGCTAAATCTGACCTTGCATCAGCTCCTACTAATTTTGCATCTAGGGTTTTCCCGCTGGATAGTCTTACAACTATTTTTTCAGATCCTGCAATTACATGGTTATTTGTAACAATATACCCATTTGGGTCAAAAATAATACCAGAACCGCTGCTTTCATCCTGTGGTCCGAAAAAACCATCAACCTTATTGCTTATACCTACTACAGCAGGCCCTACAGCTTCCGCTACCTTATTGATTGCATTTTTAGGTATATCTGCGGTTTTAGTATCTCCTTGTTGAAACATAGATTGATTGTTAGGAGTTAACACCCTTGCTGAGTACTTCTTATCAACAATATATGCGCCTACTGCTCCACCTATGGCTGCTGATGCAATAATTATACATACTAATTTAAAAAATCCTTTAATTCTTCCATGTCTGTTATTATTTCGAAATTTGATTTTGCCTTCTTCATTTAATACACTTTCCCATTGAACATCCTTAACTTTATTTAAGTCACTATCTCCCAACATAATACACCTCCCAGCTTTTCAATATAATCAAATCTATCTGGACACAGTTTTTAAAGTAAAAGTAAATTCTACTCCCTCAGGCATTTTGTTTTCAACCCAAATGTCTTCACCATGCTGAGTCAGTATGCTTCTTACTATTGGTAACCCCAGTCCTGTACTAACTTTATTTGATCTGGATTTATCTCCTTTGTAAAATCTATCCCAAACATGCTTTATATCTTCTTCAGGAATATTGTTCCCGTTATTGTAGATGGAAATCTGAGCTTTATTGCCCTTTGTTCTGGTAGTTATATTAACAGTACCGCCATCTTTAACATATTTAATTGCATTATCCAAAAGATTGGTAACAACTTGTGTTATTCTATCCTTATCACCATAAACATACAAGTTATCATTTTGAAAACACACATCAACAATTAATTTTTTATCTTTAATTTTCGTTTCAAATTTTATAACACTTAACCTTATTATTTCATTAATATCTATTTCCTCAATTTTTAATTTAAACTGACCAGCATCAATTGAGGAAAGATCTAATAGCTCATTTACCAATCTGGTAAGTCTCTGAGTCTCCTCATAAGCTATTTTTAAATAATACACTTCTTTATCTTTAGGTATTACTCCATCTATTATACCGCTTATAAAACCTTTAATAGATGTTATAGGTGATCTTATCTCATGTGACACATTAGAAATAAAATCCCTTCTGTTTTTTTCAACTTTCTCTAATGAATCAGCCATAGAGTTAAAAGACTCAGCAAGTTCTCCTATTTCGTCATTGGAATTAATATCCACTCTCTTATTAACCTCTCCCTTTGAGATTTTGTCAGCAACATAATTAATCTTTGCTAATGGTTTTATTATTATTTTCTGGGAGAAGAAATAAATAACGAAATTAGAAGCTACAATAGCCAGAACAGCTGATATCCATATAATCAGGTACACTCTTTTCAAAGGTCCTTTAATTTCATCAATTGATGTATGCATAATAATGGCACCCTTGAAGGTTCCCGTATCAGAAAATATTGGTATTTCCAAAGAGTGTACAGGAGTTTTAAAAGCACCACCATATAATCCTCTTTTTTCAACAATATGATTTAGCCTAAGTTCTTCTAAATCACTTGTAAGTATCTGATTAACAGAGATTTTATTTTGGCTGCTGTTTGAAACGGCATAAACATAGCCATAATTATCTGCAAGCCAGATATTAGTGGATAAATAATTGCCTATATAAGATAATATATCATTTATTTTTTCTGCAGACATATCATGATCTATGTACTGTTGTGCTGCATTTCCTATTAATTTAGATTCAGCCAGAAGCTGAGATTTCCTCTGATTATAATAATAGCTGTCAAACCATATTGACAGAACAGCAGCAGTAGTAATAAAACTAACAGCAATTATTGCGGTGAATGTTATAACCATTTTGGAAAACACGGTTTTTTTCATTGCTATTTCACCTCAAACTTATACCCAACACCCCATACTGTTTCTATCTGCCAGTTTTCTCCCTTTTCTAATTTTTCTCTTAATCTTTTCACATGAACATCTACTGTTCTGGAATCTCCAGGATAATCATATCCCCATACTTCACAAAGCAGCTGTTCCCTAGTAAATACCCTGTTCTTATTGCTTGCAAGGTAATACAATAATTCAAATTCCTTTGGAGGCATTTTAATTTCTTTACCATTATAAACTACTGAATATGAATTAATGTCTATAGTCAAATCCTGAAATTTAATTATCTCCTTATTATCATTATCCGTATTATATCTTCTTAATACTGCCTTGACTCTGGCCAGCAGTTCTTTTGGTTCAAATGGCTTAACTATATAATCATCTGCACCCAGCTCCAATCCAAGTACCTTATCAAAAGTTTCTCCCTTAGCAGTAAGCATTATTACAGATGTTGAATAATCCTTTCTTATCCACTTTAAAACATCAATACCATCTATATGAGGCAGCATTATGTCAAGTAAAACTAAATCAGGCTTATATTCTAAAAACATTTCTTCTGCTATTTTTCCATCATGGCAAACCCTTGTTGAATATCCGGCACTTTCAACATACATTTTTATAACTTCACATATATTTTCGTCATCATCAACAATTAGAATTTTACCGATTTTACCATCCATTTAATTTTCCTCCTAAATAGTCATATATATTTAATTTACCATATAATCTATACACAATGTGTTCCATTTTATAAAAGTTACAAATTATTTACTTAATATATAATAAGATTAAAAGGACATACTGAATTATACAGTATGCCCTAATGCTAATATAAAGTATTTATATTATTCTTCGAATAATTTACTTACGGATTCATCTCCATATATTCTTTTAATAGCTTCTGCAAACAATGGTGCCACAGATAAAATAGTGAATTTATCAAGCATCTTTTCTTCTGGTAAGCATATACTATTTAACATTACTAACTCTTTTATTGCCGAATTTTTTATTCTTTCAATAGCAGGGCCAGATAAAACAGCATGTGTACAGCAGGCATAAACTTCTCTTGCTCCCCTTTGCACTAGTGCATTTGCTCCGTTTGTTATAGTACCTGCTGTATCTATCATATCATCAACAAGGATAACTGTTTTATCCTGAATATCTCCAATGATATTCATTATCTCAGAAACATTTGCCTTTGGTCTTCTCTTGTCAATAATTGCTATTGGTGCATGCAGCTTATCTGCAAACTTTCTTGCTCTGGTAACACTTCCAAGATCAGGAGATACCACAACAACATCATCTCTATCGGCAAAACCCTTTTTTATAAAATATTTCGCAAGTATTGGAGAACCTAATAAGTGATCTACTGGTATATTAAAATAACCAGAAATCTGCGCCGCATGCAGGTCAATTGTAAGTACTCTGTCTGCTCCTGCTGCTGTAATTAAATCTGCAACTAATTTAGCTGTAATTGGATCTCTTGCCTTTGCCTTTCTGTCCTGCCTTGCATATCCATAGTATGGAATAACTGCGGTAATTCTTCCTGCAGATGCTCTTTTAAAAGCATCAATCATGATAAGCAGCTCCATTAAATTATCATTTACAGGTGAGTTAGTGGATTGTACTACGAAAACGTCTGTACCTCTAACGGTTTCGTTGATATCTACTGATATTTCTCCATCACTAAATCTGGAAACTTTTGAGTTTCCAACACTTACACCTAGAATGTCAGCAATTTCCTTTGCCAACTTAGGATGGGAATTTCCAGCAAAAATCTTAATGTTTTTACCATGAGTTATCATTGTTAGTCCTCCTTAGGTTAATTAATTATTTTTTCAAACCTTTTTTTTCTACCCAGCCCTCTATATTAGTCTGCCTAGATCTTGCAATTGATAAAGCACCATCAGGCACTTCTTCTGTTATTGTAGATCCAGCGGCTGTATAAGCATTATCATTTACTTTAACAGGTGATACTAAATTAGTATTACAACCTATAAATACATTATTACCTATAATTGTCTTATTCTTAACTTTTCCGTCATAATTAACTACTACTGTTCCGCATCCAAAGTTACAGCCACTGCCAACTTCAGCATCTCCTATATATGTCAAATGAGATACTTTGGTTCCATCTCCAATAGTAGATTTCTTAATTTCAACAAAATCCCCTATTCTTGCTGATTTTCCTATGACAGTTTCTGGTCTTAAATATGCATAAGGACCTACTGTTGTATTTTCGCCAACATGGCTTTCAATTATAACAGAGCACTGAATTGATACGCCCTGATCTATGACGCTGTTAACTATCCTTGAATTAGGATATAAAATGCAGTTACTATTTATAACCGTATTTCCTTCTATAAAATTACCTGGATAAATAATTGTATCATTATGTATTTCAGCCTCTGAACTTATGTATGTATTTTCAGGATCAATTATTGTTACACCATTTTCCATATGTTTTTTATTAATTCTAAGTCTCATTATCTTATCCACATCTGACAGCTGAGTTCTTGAATTTACACCCATTGTTTCTTCAAATGGGATAGGAAGGGCTCCTACCTTTAATCCTTCATTTTTCAATATTCCAATAATATCAGTGAGATAATACTCTCCCTGAGCGTTATTATTATTAAGCTTTTTTAATGCATTTAAAAGGCATTCTATATCAAAGCAGTACATTCCTGCATTAATTTCATCTACTTTTAATTCTTCGGCACTGCAGTCTTTATGCTCAACTATGCTGTCAACCTGGCCGTTCTGTTTTCTTATTATTCTGCCATATCCAGTTGGATCATCAACTAGTGAAGTTAATATTACAGCTTTATATTCTCCTTCTTCATGGTAGTTCATAAGTTTCATGACAGTTTCTGATTTAATTAAAGGAGCGTCACCTGTAAAAACAGCTACAGTTCCTTTCTTTCCATTAAGGAAATCCTCAGCACACATAACTGCATGCCCTGTACCTAATTGTTTTTCCTGAAAAGAGTAGTTAACATTTCTGCATTTTGTAGCTTCTTTTACCTTATCTGCTCCTCTGCCTACAATAACATCTATATCATTTATCTGACTTCCCTTTAATGTATCTATTACGTGATTAACCATTTCTTTCCCGCACACCTTGTGCAGAACTTTAGGCATACTAGATTTCATTCTTTTTCCTTCACCAGCTGCTAATATAATAGCACACTTATACATTTTATCACCTCATTAGGCTAATTATTTTAAATAACTTGTACTTAATGTTCGTAAACACCCTATAATATTATATTTTATATATAGATTATTTTCAACTATAAAAGATAATTTTCTCCATAATAAAAAGGAGTATTTCTACTCCCCTTTATTACTCTTCAACTTTTCCTTCAGTTGTTTCCTCATTCTTAACCTTTTCATACTCATCCAAAATAGCTTTTTGAATTTTTTCTCTGGTTTGAGTATTTATTGGATGTGCTATGTCCTTGAACTCTCCATCAGGAGTTTTTCTGCTTGGCATAGCAATGAAAAGTCCGTTTTGCCCTTCTATAACTTTGATATCATGAACAACAAACTCGTTATCAAAGGTTACGGAAACAATTGCCTTCATTTTACCTTCTGCAGCAATCTTTCTAACTCTTACGTCTGTAATTACCATTAAAATCCACCTCCAAGATGCTTCAATATATATATTATTCTCTACGTTTTAGTTTTTTCCTTCTTATTTTTTAAAAAATTATTAATTTTTTTGAAAATTTAGTTATTTAAAAAATTTAGATGGTACAATTTCAGGTTCGCCATTTTTGTTTATACCATTGAAATCTACTAAGGATACATATTCATTAATAAGTTTCTTCTCTGTGTCAGTGTTATCTATAAGCATGCCTATACCAACAATTTCACTTTCAAATTCCTTCATTAAATCTATTATGCCGATAGTTGTGCCTCCTGCCTTCATGAAATCATCTATAAAAACACATTTGCTTCCCTTTTTTATAGCCTTTTTTGATAAAGTCATGTTTTGAATTCTTCCACTTGATCCAGAAACATAATTAATATTAACTGTAGATCCTTCTGTAACCTTTGAATCCCGCCTAACCACCACTAATTGTACTCCCAGGTCTTTAGCAACTTCATAAGCCAGTGGAATCCCTTTTGTTTCAACAGTTACCACATAATCAACATTTTTATCATCAAATTTTGAGGACAAAATAATACCTGCCTTGGCTATTATCTCAGGATTGCACATTACATCGCTGACATAAAGAAAGTTTCCCGGTACTATTCTATCCTTATTCTGTAAAGTTATACATAGTCTTTCACAGAATCCCATTACTTCCTCAGATGACATTCCGCATACATATTTAACTCCACCTGCAGCTCCTGCAATAGTCTCTACTCTTCCCATATGAAGTTTGTTTAGTACATCTTTTATTACATATAAATCCTCACTTATTGTAGATTTTGCAGCATTGAACATTTCTGTGAAAGTATTTAGGTTTATTATAGTGTTTGAATTCTCCAATAAAACCTTGGTTATTATTGCCACCCTTTGGTTCCTAGTATATTTCTCCATTCTATCACCCATCATTTTAGATTTTACGAATAATTTTTATATTATTTAATTCATTATTCATATTTTATGACAAAACCCTGCTATTATCAATACTTATTTATTGATGTTAAAATTAAACATTAACTTTTCGCATGTATATCAATAAAAGTTTTTTTATTGTGTTTTTTTTTATTAAAATTTGATTATAATTAAAGATGTATAATTTTTAAAATAATACATTACTTTAAATCATATAGTAGAATAATTATATTGTTTTGGTATTAATATTGAGGAGTTGGTTATTTTGTCATTAGATTTTCTTCCAAGCAAAGAAACTAAAGTTCATTTTATAGGTATTGGTGGAATAAGTATGAGCGGGCTTGCTGAAATACTTCTTCAGAAAGGTTATAAAGTTTCCGGATCAGACATGAAAGTTTCTGAGACAACTTTAAAACTGCAGTCCATGGGAGCTGAGATTTATATAGGTCATAAAGCAGAAAATGTTATTAATTCAAATTTAGTGGTATATACAGCTGCTATAGCACAGGATAATGAAGAACTTTTAAATGCCAGGAAATTAAATATACCATTACTTACCAGAGCTGAATTTTTAGGTAAAATTATGAATGGCCATAAGTATAACGTAGCTGTTTCTGGTACTCATGGTAAAACTACTACAACATCCATGTTATCTCACATAACTGTTCATGCTGATTTAGATCCTACAATACTGGTTGGTGGAGAGTTAGATCTGATAAATGGAAATGTAAGAACAGGCAGCAGTGAATATTTTATAACTGAAGCCTGTGAATACAAAAAATCTTTTTTAAGCTTTTTCCCTTATATTGGCATTATATTGAATATCGATGCAGATCACTTGGATTTTTACAAGGATTTAGATGATATTGAAGATGCCTTTTATCATTTTGCAAAGCTTATTCCTGATGAGGGGTATTTAATTGCAAACAACGAAGATGAAAGAATTCAAAATATCATTAAAAAAGTAAATTGCAGCATAATAACCTTTGGTTTAACCTCAGGTGATTTCACTGCAGCAAATATAGTATTTGATTCATTAGGAAATGCAGCTTTTGATGTGGTTCATAACAATAATGTTATAGGTAAAGTTCATTTAAATGTACCGGGAAAGCATAACATTTTAAATGCTCTGGCAAGTCTTAGCTGCGCATATGTATTAAAAATCCCTATGGATTCAGCTATAAAAGGATTGGAGACCTTCGGCGGCACACATAGGAGATTTGAAATCAAAGGTGTTAAAAATGGTATTACAGTTATTGATGACTATGCTCATCATCCTACTGAAATAAAAGCAACACTTACTGCAGCTTTAAATTTTCCTCATAATAAAATATTTAGTGTTTTCCAGCCTCATACCTATTCAAGAACTCTTGCTTTATTAGATGATTTTTCTAAATCATTTTTTAATACTGACACCTTGCTGTTGGCAGATATCTATGCTGCCCGTGAAAAGGATACAGGCATTATAAGCTCAAAAATCCTTGGAGATAAAATCAGAGAGCTTGGAGTCAGGTGCATAAACTTTAATGATTTTAACAGCATAGTTGAATATCTTAATAAGGAAGCAGCTTCTGGCGATATTATACTTACTATAGGAGCAGGAGATATCTACAAAGTTGGAGAAATGTTTTTAAATAAATAATAGTGTAAAACCTTCTCAAAATGGGGATAATAATGATACAAACCAAATGAGGAGGTTTTTTTATATGAAAAATTTCATTATATCTGCATTTGCGGACCTGATATTAATTTTAGCAGCCTACTTCATTTTTAGAAGTGTAATCAGCGGTCCAACACGACATAGATTATATGAAAAGTTTTTTAGCTCCATGTCAAGATTTATTATAGTTTTATTTATAGTATCAATTTCTGTTACTGGTATTATTGCATTAATACTTTATAAAACCAGATATATTTCATATATAAATATAATATCACCGGGTGTTTTATCCATTTTAGTTGGATTTTTAATGTCAACAGTGCCAACACGTGGTGCAGGGGATGAAAAAAGCAAACAGTAATATATACTTTGAAATCTATGCAGTGTGTTTTTTGAAAAGTATATACATAAATTATCATTGATTTTTTTATGTGCAGCAGTTATAATAAAAACTGTTGCCGGGGTGTAGCGCAGATGGGAGCGCGCGTGGTTTGGGACCATGAGGTCGCAGGTTCAATCCCTGTCACCCCGACCAAGAGAGTTGTTTTTACAACTCTCTTTAAATTTAAAAAACCATATTAAAATTCCAATATTTATTCTTTTATAATCATAATATTATTGAATTATGTTATTTTATTTAATATAATAAATCTATCGGGGTGTAGCGCAGATGGGAGCGCGTATGCTTCGGGAGCATAAGGACGCAAGTTCGAGCCTTGTCACCCCGACCATCATTTCGTATATTTTCTGTAAAGTTTCTAATATTTTCAGATAATTTCTATAAAAGGAGTGATTTTATGAAAGAGAACTATAGTGAGTTATTTAAAGCCATTGTAAAAGCATATTATAATGATGACTTTGAAAAAGCAGTAAATGAATTGTTAGAATCATCTGAAATTGAAAAACAGCAGCTTAAGAATGTTATTGCATCACTTTGCGGTGTTGAAGTTGATTTTAATAGTGATAATTACATAGATTCTTTAATAAATGCAATACATACATATGAAGCTAAACATAAGATTGTAAACCATGTCAAATCCTGCTCAATGGATTGCGTGGATTCTGATGGAAAGACTTCATGTCAAAAAGCTTGTCCTTTCGATGCTATCTTTATTGATACTGAAAGGCATACTACAAGAATAGATAATGATAAGTGCGCTGATTGTGGATTTTGTGTTGATGCTTGTCCAAGTGGAGGTATACTAGATAAAGTTGAGTTTATACCTCTTATTAATTTATTAAAAGGTAATACACCTGTAATTGCTGCAGTGGCTCCAGCTATTGTTGGCCAGTTTGGTTCTGATGTTTCCATTGATCAAATGAGATCTGCATTTAAAAAAATCGGCTTTACAGATATGATTGAAGTAGCATTCTTTGCTGATATGCTTACACTAAAAGAAGCAATAGAATTTGACCATCATGTAAAAGACAAAGATGATTTAATGATTACTTCATGCTGCTGCCCTATGTGGGTTGGCATGCTTAAAAGAGTTTACAACGATATGGTTAAGTACGTTTCACCATCAGTTTCTCCAATGATTGCTGCTGGAAGGGTGCTTAAATATTTAAATCCAGATTGTAAAGTTGTCTTTGTAGGCCCATGCATTGCTAAAAAAGCAGAAGCTAAGAATGAGGATTTAATTGGAGATATTGATTTTGTTCTTACATTTTCCGAAGTTAAAGATACTTTCAAAAGTCTTAATGTTGATCCAGGTAAGCTTAGTCCTGACACATCATCTGAATATGCATCAAAGGGCGGAAGATTATATGCAAGAACCGGTGGAGTTTCCATAGCTGTTAAAGATGCAGTTGAAAGATTATTTCCCGAGAAATATAAACTATTTAAAGCAATTCAGGCAAATGGTGTAAAAGAATGCAAAGAAATATTGTCAAAAGCACAAAATGGTCAGGTAGATGCTAATTTTATCGAAGGAATGGGCTGTATCGGTGGATGCGTTGGTGGTCCTAAGGCACTTATTCCAAAAGAACAAGGTACTGAGTTTGTAAATGAATTTGCTAATAATTCTGAAATCACTGTAGCCGTTGATAGTAACTGCATGAATGAAATTCTACACAAGCTTAAGATTAATACTGTTGAAGATTATAAAAAAGAAGAT
Source organism: Clostridium sp. JN-9 (assembly GCF_004103695.1). Taxonomy (NCBI): domain Bacteria; kingdom Bacillati; phylum Bacillota; class Clostridia; order Eubacteriales; family Clostridiaceae; genus Clostridium; species Clostridium sp. JN-9. The sequence goes on from NZ_CP035280.1 coordinate 3,126,044, forward strand.
AAAACAAAAATATTTGAAAGGGAATTCTAATTCTAAGTAGGAATATCCAGAATGTATTTGGGTGTTTACTATCCTACACATGTTTTTGCAGGTTCTATTTTAGGTTCTGTAACCTCAGTTTGTATTTTTCTATTAATATAGATAGAAAGAAGATGTTTGCTAATGTTTGACAACATAAAAGGTGCCATCTTTGACATGGATGGCACTATAATTGACTCTATGTGGGTATGGAGCAGAATTGACAGGGATTATTTAAAGAAGAGGGGAACTGAGGTACCAGAAGATTTATATGATAATATAGGGCATTTAAGTTTCAATGAAACAGCTGAATATTTTAAAGATAGATTTAATATTTCTGACTCTGTAGAAAATATACAGGAGGAATGGAACCGTATGGCCTTTGATGAATACTCTAAAAATGTAAAACTTAAACCAGGAGTAAAGAAGTTTTTAAATATATTAAAAGCAAAAAATATTAAAATTTCTGTTGCGTCAAGTAATAGCTTAACTCTAATTGAGGCTGCATTAAAAAGCAATGATGTATATAATCTTTTTGATTCCATTACTACTACAGATGAAGTAAAAAGAAATAAAAATTTTCCTGATGTATATTTATTAGCAGCTAAAAAATTAGGACTTGCCCCTTATGAATGTGTTGTCTTTGAGGATATTTTACCTGCTATAATAGGAGCAAAAGCCTCAGGTGCAAAAGTTATCGGTGTCCATGATTTTTATTCTAAAAATCAAATGAAAGACATTATAGAAAAAGCTGACAGCTATATTTTTGAATATAATGAACTTCTGGAAATGATGTAATAATGTTATCTTATACGAATATAATATAATATATAATTTATTTGGAGGACGCTTTATGCTGTTGTTCTTATTCATTTTATTATTATGTGCCGCATTAAGCATATCCTACTATTTTGCAAATAAAATGTCTGATCAGCATAAACAGATAATATTACTACGAACACAAAATGACAGATTAAAAAACAAAATAATAAAAAATGATCATACTTCGCAAAATATTAAAATTAAATATATGGAACCGCCATTTGAAATTGGAACCACCTGCAGGAAATGCAGATTATATTTATGCCCTATGGAGGACTCCATTATATTAGCTGATTTAGAAGCTGAAACTGTGGTGAATATTCATGATAGTGCAGAAGTTTCAGGTGTTACCTGGTTTCAGGTATCATTTCTATGTGAGACGGAAATCAATAATAAAGGCTGGCTGCAGTGTGATAAAATAAAATCAGAAAAGTTAATAACATAGAATAATTCTATGTTATTAATTTTACAAAAAACATACTATAAAAAAATGGGGGAAAAATATGAAAAGGATATTCAAAGCATTACTAATCTGTGCTTTATCACTAATGTTTCTTGTGTCCTGCAGCAGAGGCAGTAAATCAAGTGGGACAACCTCTCAGCATCCAGATGATCAGCCTTATGAGCAGACAAATACAATGATGGATACTGTTATAACTCTAAAAGCCTATGGTACCAACGCAAAGACTGCTGTGGATGAAAGTTTCAAAAGGCTGGATGAGATTGACAAACTTGCAAGCACTACCATAAGTACAAGCGATGTTTATAAAATTAATGCTGCAGCAGGAAAAGAGTATGTAAAAGTACATCCTGAGATTATTAAGATGATAGAAACATCAATAAGGTACTCAAAACTCAGCGGTGGTGCATTTGATATAACTACTGGCCCAATAATAAATCTATGGGGTATTGGAACAGATAAAGAGAGACTGCCTTCTGGCCCTGAAATAAAAACAAAGCTTTCACTAGTAGGATATAATAATATCAGCATTAATAAATCAGATAATAGTGTTATGCTCCAGAAAGAAGGAATGGCTATTGATTTGGGGGGCCTTGCTAAAGGCTTTGCTGCTGATGAAGTGCTTAAAATATATGACAAATACGAAATTAAAAAAGGTCTTATTAATTTAGGCTCCAGCACCATATATGCAGTTGGCACAAATCAGGATGGTAAGCCTTGGTCAGTTGGAATCAAACATCCTAGAAATGATGACAGCAGCACTTATTTAGGAATTATAAGAATTTCAAATCAGGCACTGTCTACCTCTGGTGATTATGAAAGATTTTTCATAAAGGATGGCAAAAGATATCACCATATAATTAACCCATCTACCGGGTACCCCGCAGATACCGGGGTAATGTCTGATACAATAGTAATAGACAACAAAGTACCAGATAAAAATATGGTAGCTGATATCCTAACTACTACAGTTTTTGTTCTGGGACCACAGAAGGGCATTCAGTTTGTTGATAATTTGGAAGGTGTATCCTGTGAAATTACAGGAACTGACAATAAAATATATACATCAAAAGGTTTTAAGGATAAGATTTCAAACCTGGGAAGTGACTTTAAATTTGCTAACTAAGCCAAGATTATCTAAAAGATATTTTAACTTATAAAAGAGGTTTTGCCATATTGTTTTTATGGTAAAACCTCTTTTTAACCTTTTATTTAGTTGTTAACCATTGCTGTCCTGTTATGGTGCTGTCTGCATCCATTTTGAATGTAGATTTATATTCAGAAGAAGTAAAATATATATTTCCATCAACAATAGCATCAACCAGCTTAAAGTTTGGTGCTGAAACATAAATATCTCCTTTGAAAACTCCATGTTCAATACTTGCGCTTGGACTATTAACTGTTAGTTTAGGTGCTGTTATCATAAATCTTCCATCAGTAACCTTATTATCATTGTGTGCATAAAGAGCTATTTTTCTCTGCTGAACTGGTGGAGTTTTTGTGTTATTAAATGTTCCATCTAAAACAATTTCTTTATTAAAAGTTAAATTGTCAAGAACTGCAATAATCCACTTTCCATCTTTGCTTATTGCTTTTTCAAAAGCATCATTATTATTTACTATTGAAGCTGATGTTTCAACATCCACATCCGAATTTAATTTTAATTCCTGTTTTCCTGTTATAGCTGTTTTATCGTCGCCAGCTTTATCATCTATTTTAAATGTATCTTTAGCTGCCTTATTAGTAAAGTAGATATTACCATCAATATTGGCATTAATTAACTTGAAATAAGGTGCTGACACATAAATGTCGCCCTTGAAGTTTCCATGTTCAATACTTGCATATGGACTTAAAATAGTTAATTTTGGAGCTGTTAAAGTAAATCTGCCAGTTACGACATGTTTATCATCCTGTGAATAAAGGGCTATTTTACGCTGAATAGCTGGTGGAGTTTTTGTGTTTACAAACTGTCCGTCAAGAACCAGTGCTTTATCTGTTGTCACATTTTTTGTTATAGAAATAATCCATTTGCCGCCCTTTGATTTTGGTGCTATGGCCTTTTGGAATGCATCTGCATTATCAACTATAGAAGCAGCTGATACCACATCCACTGGAGGCTGTGGTGCTGGCTTTTCCGGAGTTGTTGGAGTTGTTGGTGCTGGTGGTACAACAGCAGTTACTTTTGCATTTAACGCTGCAAAGGTTTTCGGGCCAGCTAGTCCATCAACTGCAAGGCCATTTGATTTCTGAAAGTTTTTAACTGCATTTAATGTTAATGATCCAAAGATGCCGTCAACATTAAGGCTATATCCAGCCTTATTCAGGTTCTCCTGAAGATATCTAACACCGCTTCCTGAGCTGCCTCTTCCAAGTACAGCTGTTGGTGTAGTTGGATTTAATTCTCCATACGTATTTGGTCCAACTATTCCATCAACTGCAAGACCATGCTGCTTCTGGAAGTCCTTAACTGCATTTAAGGTTAATGGTCCAAAAAAGCCATCAACATTAAGCTTATACCCATAATTATTAAGATTGGATTGTAGTGATTTAACAGCACTTCCTGAAGAACCTATTCTAAGTAAAACTGAAGAATTTGTTGATCCGTAATTGGCTTTACTACCGGTTGATGTATTCTTTGGCGGGGCTGGTGCTGGCGTTGGAGCTGTTGGAGTTCCATTTGTAGCTGCTGAAACAACATCCACGCCAACCGGACTTACATTTATGGTACCTTGCACAGCCAAAAATGAACATGTTACTACTGCTGCACATACTGTAGCTTTTAACCTTTTGTTCATAATATTTACCCCCTTAATTTAATTTAATTAATTTTCATAATATTCCAATATTCATTGTATCATGATTATGGTAAAATTTACATATTCCATTAGTAATACTGTATTCCTTTTTGGCATAACTTGTCCTAAAAATAAAATAGCGGCAATAATACTTTATATATAAAACTACTATATAATTTACTGTTGTGGTATACTACTTAAGGAAATAAACTTGGAGGTAACTTATATGGCTTGTAAATTTTACTTATATAGAGGAAAAGGGCTAAAGGCCGAGAATGGTCATCCATGGATTTACTCAAATGAGATCGAAGGTTATGATGGTGAATATACTAATGGTGACATTGTAGAGGTATATAATTTCAAAAATGATTTTATTGGGAAGGCATACATAAATGATGTTTCTAAGATCGCTCTTAGAATAATGACAAGGGATATTGATGAAGACATAAATGAGGACTTTTTTCGAAAAAGGCTGTTAAGTGCCTGGGAATATAGAAAGAAGGTAATTGATACCTCAAGCTGCAGGGTTTTATTTGGAGAAGCTGATTTTCTTCCTGGACTTATTATTGATAAATATGAGGACTATTATGTTATACAATCATTAGCATTAGGTATAGATAAATATAAAGATATAATTGTTAAAATATTAAATGAAGATTTTAATGCTAAGGGAATATATGAAAGAAGCGACGTGAGAGTACGTGAACTGGAAGGCATGGAACAAAGAAAGGGATTCCTTTCTGATGCTTTTGATACCAAAATTCAAATAGTAGAAAATGGCGTTAAATATATTGTGGATATTGAAAACGGACAGAAAACTGGTTTCTTCCTGGATCAAAAAGAAAACAGGAAATCAATTCACAAAATATGCAGAAATGCCGATGTATTAGATTGTTTTACCCATACAGGATCATTTGCACTAAACGCTGGAATTGCTGGTGCAAGAAGTGTTTTAGGACTGGATATATCTAATTTAGCTATTGAAGATGCAAAGAAAAATGCAGAATTAAACAATTTATCTAACATTGTTAAGTTTGAATGCCACAATGCATTTGATGTTCTTCATGAATGGTCAAAAGAGGGCAGAAAGTACGATGTGGTAATCCTGGATCCTCCTGCATTTACCAAGTCTAAATCAACAGTTAAAGGTGCAGTGAGAGGTTACAAAGAGATAAATTTAAGGGGCATAAAAATGGTAAAACCGGGTGGTTTTCTGGTTACATGCTCATGTTCTCATTTTATGGATCCCCAGTTATTCAGTGAAACTATAAAAGATGCTGCTAAGGATGCCAGAAGGATGCTAAGGCAGGTTGAGTTCAGGACTCAGGCCTGTGATCACCCAATATTATGGAATTCTGATGAGTCATATTATCTTAAATTTTATATACTTCAGGTAGTTTAAATAATATAAAAATGGGGCTGTTGCACTAAAATAATTGGTGCGGCAGCTTTTTTACATAAAAATAAATCTTCCACTCGAAAGAGTGAAAGATTTATAGTAAAATTAACATATGAGAAAATACATTAATTCACACAAAAATTATACTTTATATCGTGGAAATTATCAATTAAAACTTCCATTAAATATTGAGTACATGATTCCCAATAATGATTCAGTGCGTTTGCTAAGTCAATTTGTAGAGGAGATGGATTTAACAGATTTATATTCGACTTATTCCCGAATAAGGGAAAATCAGGCTACGCCACGTCAGATGCTGAAGATTGTACTTTACTCCTATATGAATCATAATTATTCATCAAGAGCAATGGAGCTATCCTGCAAAAGAGATGTAAATTTCATGTACCTTTTAGAAGGTTCACCAGCACCAGATCATTCTACTTTTGCAAGATTTCGTAGTATTCATTTTGCCCCGTGCTCAGAAACAATAATGGCTGAAATGTCAAATTTTCTTTATGAGATTGGAGAAATATCAGGAGATACTATATTTATTGATGGTACAAAGATAGAGGCATGTGCTAACAAGTATACTTTCGTCTGGAAAAAAGCAGTTTCAAAAAACCTGGAGAGATTACTTTCTAAATTAGCTGATTTTGTAGCCGAATGTGAGGAATTGTATGGAATAAAGCTTGTATACGAAAACAAAGTAAAAATGAAACATGTAAAAAAGCTACGCAAAAAGCTTTACGCCTTGAAAAAGGAAGAAAATATTGAATTTGTACATGGATGTGGTAAAAGGAAAACTCCTATTCAACGTTCTATTGAAAAACTTGAGGAATACCTTAGAAAGTTAAAAGAATATACACAGAAAATCCATACCTGCGGTAAACGTAATAGCTATTCCAAGACAGATAAAGATGCAACCTTTATGAGGATGAAAGAGGATGCTATGAAAAATGGTCAGTTAAAACCAGGTTACAATGTTCAGAATGGAGTAGATTCCCAATATATAGTATGGGTTACTGTTTGCGATAAGCCTGGGGACACAACAACATTGATTCCATTTATAAAAAGCATGGAGAATTCCTTGTACTTTAAGTATTTTAAAATTGATGCGGATTCAGGTTACGAGAGTGAAGAAAATTATCTTTATATCAAAGAAAATGGACAGCTATCATATATTAAACCAGCAAATTATGAAATATCAAAAACAAGAAAATATAAACATGATATAAGCAGAATAGAAAACATGGATTATACTGAATTGGGCGATTATTATACTTGCAAAAATAATAAGAAACTAACAGTAAATAAAATAGTAAAAAGGAAAAGTAAGACTGGCTATATAAGTGAAAAAACAATCTATACTTGTGAGGACTGCAGTAACTGTGTTTACAAGAGTAAATGCATAAGAGGACATAACTGTAAAACGCCATTAGAAGAAAGGGTTAAAAATCTTGAGACTTCAAAACTATTCAACATGCTTCGCAAAGAGGATCTTGAAAGAATTATAAGTGATGATGGTTGCGAGTTGAGAATGAATCGAAGTATTCAAGCCGAAGGCTCTTTTGGAGAGATAAAACAGGATATGGGATTTCGTAGATATCTATGCAAAGGTAAAAAGAATGTTTTGGCAGAAAGTATTTTGTTAGCAATGGCACATAATATAAATAAGCTACATAATAAAATTCAGTTAGATAGAACTGAAACGCATCTTTTTCCACTTAAAAAAGGTGCATAATTATCAAACTTTAAAATTTTAAAAACTCTGCAAATCAAAAAAAGCCTTAATATGAAAGGCTTATTAAAGTGCGTCTTTTTTTAATTATCAAGCTCATTGGGGACTAAAATATCATTAAATTTTCTATAAAACACAAAAAAAATGCTGCCGCGTTAGCATATTTTTTTATGCTAATGCGACAGCCCCATTTTAAGTTAAATAGCTTGTTCACCTATAGAGCTTGTATTCACAATTATACCATCTTTGTATTCTGGTACAACTGTAGTAGTATCCTTCTTGCAGCAATATTCCAGATCATCTTCCAGATTTAATCTTTTTATAGTTTTGTAATGACTTGCTTTTTCTATAAATCCGTATATTCCCTTATTCTGGCTGTAAATATAATGAGCTGTTTTTGCTACATCAGTAAGTTCGGTATAAGGTGCCTTTTTTAAAATACAATCAATAATATATCCGCTGCATATAAAATCATCAATTGAAAACTGTCCATAAGTTCCGGCATTTACTATAGTTACATCATTATCTAATTTGATTACCTTATTAGCCACAGCATTGGAATTTATCATTGCTGCTATGATTATATTTTTAGCACCTTCACATCCCTTTATAGCCCTTGTCCCATTAGTTGTGGTCATTACTACAGTTTTATTTTTAACCACATTTTCAGTATACTCCAATGGTGAATTTGCGCAGTCAAACCCATCTATTTTAACAGCTCTTCTTTCTCCGCCTAATATGTACTTGTCCCTATCTTTGTTAGCTATTGAAAAGGCTTCTTCTATTGTCAATACAGGTATAACAGCTGTACATCCATTTGCTATAGCTGTAGTAATCACTGAAGTAGCCCTTAGCATATCAATTACAACAGCAGATTTATCCTTAATCTTTGATTCCTTTATATCATCAGTTGAAATTATTATGTCAATTTTCATTGGTACCCTGCTACTCAAAATATGGTCAAATGTACCCATACTGAGAAAATTCCTGTTTCATTGTACCCTGCCTTGCCTAAGCTACTACAGTTTGTATAGCACTCCACAGGCGTAAATTCCCGAAATAGCCTTCGGTACACATATAAGCGCTTGTTTAATTAAGCTATCTTATATTCTTTAGCATTAGCTAAATTGATTGAAGCATTTAAATCCCTATCAATAGAAGTATTGCAATTATCACATTTATACACCCTATCTGATAGTTTTAAATCTTTCTTAATCCTGCCGCAGCAACTACAGGTTTTACTACTTGGATAAAATCTATCAACTATTCTTACTTCAATACCATCTTGTTTACTTTTTGAAATAAGTTTAATTCTAAATTCATAAAACTTTTGCTGTGCAACTGCCTTTGCTAAATGTCTATTCTTCATCATTCCTCTTACATTCAAATCTTCTATTGTTATAAAGCTTGGTTTTTGCTTTATTAACTCATGCACAATCTTATTAATATAATCGGTTCTAATATTCGTAAGTCTTTGATGAAGTTTTTGCACCTTGACTATTTGTTTTTGGATATTTTGACGAGTAGTTTCCCCCTTCTCTTTTTTATTTCTTAATTTTAAATTTTCATATTTTCTTGAAAGTTTTCTTTGCTCACGTTTCAGTTTCTTTTCAATTTTCTTAACTTTTATAGTCTTATTAATATTCTTTTTAGTTATTCCATTAGAATAAACTGCAAATTCTTTAATCCCCAAATCGATGCCTATTCCAATAGATGTAGTTTTATTGTTTGTTTTAGTATCTTCATCAACTAATACAGAAACATAATATCTATCAGCTTTCTGACTTACTGTACCACTGGTTATTCTGCCATTAGTTGGTATATAGCCGTATTCTTTGAGTCTAATCCAGCCTAAAGTTGGTATTTTAATTCTATGCCTTTCAATAGTCCAATCAGTTTTATTGTTTTTAGGGAAGTAGGCTTTAGCGTCTTGGTTTTTCTTTTTCTTGAATTTTGGGAAGCCAGCTTCACCTTTGAAGAACTTCTTAAAAGCTTTTTCTCCACTCATAATAGCCTGTTTAACTGCTTTAGAAGATACTTCTTTTATCCAAAGTTTATCTACATTGCTAGGAATATACTCATTGTTAAGCCATTTAGAAAAATCCATGCCGTTAACAAATTTTTTTTCTTTTTCATAAACTTCTTTATTATGTGCAACATAAAAGTTATATACGAACCTGCTTACACCAATTGTTCGATGAATTTTTATTATCTGCTCTTCTGTTGGTTTAATTTCTGTTTTGTATGCTTTTTTCAACTTCTTCATCTTCCTTTATTTTTTTTATACTTTCTTAAGCCATAAATTCTGCAGCTAAAAACATGAAGTATTGAGATTACTGATGTCCTTCACTCATCAATAAGTTTATCCCATTTTTGCGATTATAATTCAATCCACTCCCATAATCTTCAATCACTTCATCTACAATAATTCCTTTTGCATTAGCATATTGTTTAAGAAATATAACTTGATTTTTTAAATCATCTTTTTGATTAGAAGTTGAAACCCTTGTATATATAACTACCTTTAATAATTCAGCAAATTCTTTAGGCCTATAGTTCTTACTCAAATATAGTCACTGCTTTCTTGTGATTATATTATATCATACCTGAGTACATTTGCATATAAGATTATAAACTATTTTATTTCTCCTAAAAAATAATAAATTACTGTTTATTTGAATCCAAAAATGATTCCCTGTATATCAGCTTAGTTGGTACAATTACTTTATTCTCTTTAGTACTGCCTTTTATTTTTCCTATCATCAGCCTTGCAGACTCATATCCAAGCATTGGTGCATTTATATCAACTGAAGTCAGTGAAGGTTTAACGAATTCAGCCAGGGGAACATTATTGAAACTTATAATTTCTATATCCTCCGGTATTTTAAGTCCTGCTTCTTTAATAGCATCCATAGCACCAAATGCCATAACATCATCGGTAGCTACCACCGCTGTAGGAATATCTTTTAGCTGAAGCAGCTCTTTCATTTTCAGATAGCCGCATTCCTTTGTGAATTCGCATTCCTTAATGAGCTCCCTTGCAAAAGGTATTTTGTATTTTAATAATGCATTCCTATATCCATCTAATCTGTCTAATGAAACTATTAATTTTAATTTTCCTCCTAGTAATGCAATATTCTTATGCCCTTTTTTTATAAGCTTTTCAGTTACATTATAGCATGCCTCCACATTATCATTATCAACATAAAGCACTCCCTTAGCTTTCATGGGTTTACCAATTATTAATACAGGTAATTTTAATCTTCTCACAGTATCCAGTATAACATTATCCACAGAGGAATACATTATAATAATGCCATCTACCATTCCCCCCATGGCAATGTTGCTTATTGATTCCAATTGTTCATCATCATTATTCCCAGTGGAAAGAAGAATGCAGTATCCCTGTTCATGTGCAGCTGCAGCAATACCACTCAGGGCTTCCGGGAAGAAAGGATTCAGGAAAGCCATTTGAGTTGATTGAGGCATAACAATGCCAATGGTTTTTGTAGATTTATTAACAAGACTTCTGGCAATGGCATTTGGATGATATTCAAGTTCCTCCATTGCCTCTTTAACATTTTTTTTAGTTTCATCGCTTATTCTTGGGCTGTCAGATATTACTCTTGACACTGTAGATGTGGCCACACCAGCTAGTTTAGCCACTTCCTTTATTGTTACCTTCATAGTTATTACCTCTTTAAATATATAGAATGTTTAAAAGGAGGTAAATATTTACCTCCTTAAATTTCTAATTTCGTTCTCTCCAAGCGAGAAATGCAATTACAAACACAGTGGCTTCCTTAAAATTTCTTATATCAAATCCAGTATCTTTATATATTTTATCCAATCTGTAAATTAACGTATTTCTATGAATATATAGCTTTCTAGCTGCATCGCTTATGTTCAGCCCGCAATTTACAAATTCCTCTATTGTGTTTATTATCTCCGAATCAAACAAGTTAAACTTGTCTGCAAATTTTGTATTTAACTCTTCCTTAACCCTGTCACTAACATTATAAACAATTTTTTCAAACAGCATACTGCTTGATGAAAACACCTTGTCTTTTATTCTGAACTTTTTCCCAAGTGCCATGTATTCAGTCGCATCATTATACATTTTATTAATTTCTTTGGAGTTATATATTGTATCACTGATGCTTATATAACATTTACAGAAAATATTGGATGTTATTAAATCCTTAATACTTTCAGCATGCTCCATAGCATCTTCAAAGGCACCAATAATTACAATGGAATCTCCATATATTATACTAACAACATCCTGTTCATTATATAGTTGTCTTATAATATTAAGAGCTTCACTTTTATTCCCATCCAAATTGACTAATATTATATTACAGCCTTTTGAAATAAATGGAAAACTTTTATCTATTTTATCAACGCTTACAGTCTTTGAATCAAGTAAGTTATAAAAAACCTGTTCTCTTATGGAAAAAATTTCAGAGTATTTACTTTCTATGATATACTTGAGAAGTTTATCACATGCTTTAAATTCCCTGGACATTGTCAAAAAAGCCTTATTATTTTCTAATTCTACTGCAATTTCATGCTTATAGGAGTCTTCAATATCAGGATATCCAGTAAAAATTATTTCACCATCCACTTTATGTAGATTGAATTTAATACCTGAGTTATTTGATAAATCCTGCAAAAAATCTCCAAAGCTCTGCATTGCTGATTCCTCCTAAAAGATTGTGTCTTCTGTTTCCTTATTAAATACATGAATTTTTGATGAATCTAGTGCTACTTCTATTATATCTCCAGCCTTAGCATTGGATGTTCCATTTACCCTGACTGTAATATTTACTTTGTCATTATTTAAATATAATAAAGTTTCAGCCCCTAATAATTCAGTAACCTCAACCTTAGCTTTCATAACTGAATCTCTGTGCTCAGAAATATATTCATCTTTATCAGATATGTTCTCTGGCCTTATGCCCATCATAACATCTTTTCCTATTAATGATAAGTCCTTTAATTTTTTCCCTTTATCTTCTGACAAAATAATATTGTTTCCTTCAAATACAAGAGAAACTTTATTGTCTTTCTCTACTACCTTACAGTCAATAAAATTCATTTGAGGACTTCCTATAAATCCTGCTACAAAGATGTTTTTAGGGTTTTCATAAATATTTTGAGGAGTATCAACCTGCTGTATAACTCCATCCTTCATAACAACTATTCTCGTACCAAGAGTCATAGCCTCTGTCTGGTCATGTGTAACATATATAAATGTAGTTTGCAGTCTCTTGTGTAATTTAGATATTTCAGTTCTCATCTGAACTCTCAATTTTGCATCAAGGTTTGATAAAGGTTCATCCATTAAAAATACCTTTGGTTCTCTTACTATAGCTCTGCCCATAGCAACTCTCTGCCTTTGTCCACCAGATAATGCCTTTGGCTTTCTGTCTAAAAGATGTTCAATATCAAGGACCTTTGCTGCTTCTTTTACCTTTTTATCTATTTGATCCTTAGGCAGTTTTCTTAATTTTAAACCAAATGCCATATTATCATAAACTGTCATATGAGGATAAAGTGCATAGTTCTGGAATACCATTGCTATATCTCTATCCTTAGGTGCCACATCATTAACAAGTTTGTCCCCTATACTAAGCTCTCCCTTTGATATTTCTTCAAGGCCTGCTATCATTCTTAAAGTTGTAGATTTTCCACAACCTGATGGTCCAACAAATACTATAAATTCTTTATCTTCTATTTCAAGATTGAAATCTTTAACTGCTGTCACATTACCAGGATAAACTTTATAAATATGCCTTAACGATAAATTTGCCATTATAGACTCCTCCTAAATGTTATATTTAATAATCTAATTTTAACACTGAGAAGTTTATTAATCTATTCTCAAACTCTACAAAACATTTAAAATGAATTTGTAGAATAATACAAACCGTTGTAATTTTGTCCCTGATACCAGTCTCTTTGTTCCAGTGTGTTATTTATAGAATTTAATATTTCCCACTTTTTAAGACTCCAAAGGGGCCCTATGAGCAATTGTCTTGGAGCATCTCCTGTTAACCTGTGTATTACAATGCTTTCAGGCAGTAACGTTATTGATTTGCATACTATATCAATATACTGCTGTTTTTCCAAAAACTTTAATTGTCCTTTGTTGTATAAATTAACTAATGGAGTGTTCTTCATTAAATGCAGAAGGTGAAATTTAATTCCCTGAATATCTTTATTTGAAATATACTTTATTGTATTTAACATATCATTTTCATTTTCACCAGGCAGACCAAATATAGTATGCACCACAATGTCAATTTTTCTTTTTCTCAAGCTTTTAACTGCCTTCTCAAAGGTTTCTAAGTTGTAACCTCTGTTAATCTTAATTGCTGTATTTTCATTGGAGGTTTGAAGCCCAAGTTCTACCCACACATATATTTTATTATTTAATTCCTCTAGCAGGTCCAAAACCTGTTCTGAAAGACAATCTGGTCTTGTAGCTATTGCAATTCCAACTACATTTTCCTGATTCATAGCTTCATAATATTTTTCCCTTAAAACTTCTATTGGCCCATAGGTATTAGTATAGGCCTGGAAATATGCAATATACTTACCGTTCTTCCACTTATTGTTCATTAAAGATTTAATATTTTCAAATTGCTGATGTATTGAAAATTCCCTGCTTCCAGCAAAGTCTCCGGATCCCCTTTCTGAACAGAATATACATCCCCCTCTGCTAATTGTGCCATCCCTGTTTGGGCAGGAAAACCCAGCATCAAGTGATATCTTAATAACTTTACAGCCAAATTTATGTCTTAAAAAATAATTTAAACTATAAAATCTTTTATCTTCCCATTTTTTCGTCATACGAATTTCCTCGTTTCATTAAAAATTCAGGCTTGTTAATAATGATATCACATTTTAAAAATATTAGTAAATCCTGGCTTACATTTTGTTTGCCTTAAATGTTTTAAGATTTAGCTGCCATTTTCCTATGATATCTGATGTTGATTTGGCTTTATTTCCACTGCTTTTTTCAACAACATCAAAATTCAATACACCTTTATCAAATGAAGAAAATACTGTATCAACTGTGTCCACTGGGTAGTTTTTCTCAAATTTAAATGGTATTAAATCTCCGCTGTCAGTTTTATATACCCTTAAGAATCTTCCTGCGCCCGGTTTATTATATTGAATCATCAGGAACTTTTCATCCATGGAAAATGTCATAAATTCTATTGTACATGACTTAATAATATCCACATTAGTAATATCCTTACCAATAGGCTTCTCTCTTATATTTAGTCCCTGACTGCTTTCAGTATCTGATTTTTTTTGAGAATCCCCTTGTTTTTTATCTTCACCCCCCTGAACTACTAAAGTTTCGTCAATTTTTACAATTGATGAATATGCATCCTGGGACTGTGTGGTTATACATAGCATATCTCCGTTATATCCAAAATTTATTATACCAAACATATTTCTAGGTACTACCTCTTTATTTACATTGCTGCCATCATCTTTAGGAATGGCATAACTTGGAATGCTGCTCATTTCAAGTATTAGATTGGTTTTTACATTATTCTTGTTTTTATATCTTATTTGATTTCCTTCATTAAAGGCTTCAGCCATAACTACATCTTTAGTTTCAGATATCTTATAATCATTTTGCTCCTTTTCAACTTTTACAGTATACTCATCCAGGCTTGTATAAGGCTTTTTTGTATTCACTCTTGTAACCCTTATTTTAAACAATCCGCTTTTACCCATTTCAGTTACATCAATTATATTGTAGCCCTTTATTTTTAAATCAGGGTCAATTTTTGCATCACTCTTTTGTAATAACTCCTTAGAATACAGCTTTTTTGCATTATCTGTATCTTCCTTCATTAAATATTTCATATAGGTATCTGCAACATTTGTAGCAGCCTTTATATCAAACTTATTTTCTTTCTTCTGGCTGTTTGATTCCTTATTGGCATTACTGCATGATATTTGAAATAAGGCACTGGTAATTAATGCTGCAGCTAATATCATTTTTACTATTTTCTTATTAATTAAGCTCAATTCTTTGTTACCTCCCTATTACTTTTATAATAATAGTTTGCCAAAAAATATTATTTTAATTATAATTCATTATTTTTAATTTATATATATATATTTATATTAATTGGTAATTGTATTTTGTTGGGAGTGGATTTATATTGAAAAAGGACTATCATGTAATCCTGCAGATAGCAGCAGTATTTATAGGCACTATAGTGGGGGCTGGATTAGCATCTGGTCAGGAAATAACTCAATTTTTCAGTACCTATGGATATATGAGTTTCATAGGTATAATAATATGCTGTTTTATTTATATTATTTTTGGAAGGATAATAATAAATTTAAGCATAAAATATAACTTAAAATCCTACAGTGATCTTATTTTTCTTGTTAATCCTTCATTTGTTGGAAAGGCCCTGGATATAATTATGGGATTATTCCTGGTTAGCAGTGCCGCAATAATCTTAGCCGGCAGCGGCGCCCTTTTGCATGAATTCTTTAGGCTCTCACCCATTATTGGCATTTTTATAATGGCAGCAATTTCTCTGTATGTTCTTTTAATGGGTACAAAGGGTCTTATTGAAATTAATTCATTTATTGTTCCTTCATTATCAATTGTTATAATTACTATCTTTATTCTGTACTTATTATTTAATAATAATGTGAATCTGCTGTATGTAAAAAATATTCCTGCTATAAAAAAGGCATGGCTCCCTTCATCACTGGTTTATGGAGGTTTTAACATATTCTGCTGCAGCGGTGTGCTTGTACCGTTAAGTTTAGAAATTAAAAATAAGAAAAACTTATTTTTAGGATTAACCATAGGATCCGTAGGACTTACTATTCTTTCTCTAATAATAAATTTATTATTGATATTAAATATTCCTTATATATTTAAATATGAAATACCATTACTTTATATTTCTAATAGATTTGGAAGATTTATTCAGAGTTTATTACTTTTAATTATATGGCTGGAGATGTTCTCCACGGAGGTTTCAGATATATATAGTGTAAGTAAATCTTTAAATGAGTCCATAAATTTATCATATAAAAAATCAGTGTTCCTGATTATAGCCATAGCTTTACCAGTTTCCCAAATTGGATTCGTTAATTTAATAAGCATATTATATCCTGCCTTTGGAATTTTAAGCTTGATTTTTATGCTGCAATGTGTTTATTTTTATTATAAAAGCAATAAATAACTGCTTTATTTAAGTTGCAAATATTTTAACATAGAAAATTTGGAGGCAAAGATTATGGATATACTAAAGCAATTAGAGAGCTGCAGACTATGCAAAAGAAATTGCGACGTTAACCGATTAAAGGGAGAAAAGGGATATTGCAGAGCTGGTATGAATGTAAGAGTGGCAAGAGCTGCATTACATTATTGGGAGGAGCCATGTATATCAGGCAAAAATGGCTCTGGTACCATATTCTTTTCTAACTGTAATTTAAATTGTGTATTTTGTCAGAATCACGAGATAAGTCAGGAATGTATTGGAAAAGATATAAGCATAGAAAAACTCAGCAGTCTTTTCCTTGAGCAGCAGGAAAGAGGTGCTAATAATATAAATCTGGTTACGCCAACCCATTATATACCACAAATTATAGCTTCACTTGAAATTGCTAAAAGCAAGGGATTAAAATTACCCATTCTATTCAATACAAACAGTTATATCAACGTGGATGCCTTGAAATTATTGGATGGATATATAGATGTTTATTTACCGGATCTGAAATATTTTAATGATAAATATGCAGTAAAATACTCAAATGCCCCTGGATATTTTAAGCAGGCATCTGCAGCTATTAAAGAAATGTTCTCTCAGGTTGGTGAAAACATATTTAATAAGGACGGGATAATGACAAGAGGAATAATAATAAGACATCTTATGTTACCAGGTTTGCTATTTGATTCAAAAAAAATAATAGACTATATTCATGCTGCATATGGGAATTCAGTTTATATAAGTATAATGAATCAATATACTCCCCTTTTTAATGCATATAAATATAGTGAAATTAATAAGCCCTTAAACCCGGATCATTATGATTCACTTATTAATTATAGTTTAAATATTGGAGTAGTAAATGGCTTTATTCAGGAATCAGGAACTTCTTCTGATAAATTTGTACCTGAATTCAATTTTGAAGGTTTGTAGTAATATTTTAAAGGGCTCAAAAGAGCCCTTTATTTTAAATTCTATACTTGCTTAATCCAGTCTTAAATGATTCTGTAATCTTTTTAAACTGAGATATATTATCAACTAACTTTTTAATTTCATTTGTATAGCTTGATACATTGGCACTAACTTCTTCAGAAGATGCAGAATTCTCTTCTGCACTTGCTGCCAGTGACTCAATATTTTCATATATTGTTGCTATAGAATCTGATTCTCTACTTAATTGATTTATAGTTTCTATCATGGAAGAAGCAACAGTTTTAACAGATTTTGTAGACTCATGGCTTATATTTTTAACATCCTCCAGGCTTTTTGTTTCTCCTTGGAGCACATCATACTGAGCTTCTATTTTGTCTACCAGTTCTTTTATTTCTTCAGCAAACTGAACAATATTTGAGTTTATTTCCTCAACAGAGCTTTTAGATTGTTCTGCCAACTTTCTTACCTCTTCTGCAACAACTGCAAAGCCTCTTCCCTGTTCTCCAGCTCTTGCAGCCTCAATAGAAGCATTTAAAGCCAATAAATTAGTTTGTTCTGATATTCCAGAAACTATAGATACTATATTAGTAATGTCATTAGCTTGACTTTGCAGTTTTAATCCTTTGTCCTTTACCTCTTGGAATTTTTCCAGTGTTTTTAAGAGATTGTTACTTGTGCCTTCAACATTTTCATTACTATTATTTATTTTATCAATAGCAGTCTCCAGCTCCTGCTTATTTCCATTTTCTCTTTCTACGATTTTCTTTAGGTTTTCTATGTTCCCGTTTAAAGTAGTTACTGCAGATTCAGTATTCTCAGCCTGTGCCACAGCTGTATTTGCAACCTGCTCAACCACCCCTGATATTTCCTGGGAAGTATTATCCATAGTATTAGATATTCCATTAATGCTGGATACAAAGGTATTCATCTCATCTGTAACACCTTTAAAGCCGACAAAATCTGTGCTTACTACCTGTTTATGCTTTCTAATAAGCTTATATAAATCTTCGAAGAAATCATTTGTAACTATATCGCTATCTTCCATGTATTCATTATTAACAATCTTGTTTATACTATCTTTTATACTTTTATTAGGCATCATCAATATAGATGTTCCTATAGATGATGCCACTGCAGAAATAATACCTGCAGCAAACAGTTTTATAATATTCGAGGAATTATTCACACCTATAACAGGTATTAATGCTAATACTGATACTACAAATGTGAATATGCCAGCTTTTACCCCTATATTTTTTATAAATCCAAAGGATAATATTTTGTTTAATGAATATGTTTTTTTGTAATAGATATTCTTTTCAAATGTTAACTTCAGCTTTAAAAAGCTGTCTGTCTTTTCCATCTCATCTACTTTAATGTTTTCTTTAAAATGATTACTTGCCCCTTTAAGCATTCCTAAAAAATAATCAAACATCCCTCTCTTAGATGAATATGTAAAGCATGCTTCTCTATCTGAAATTGGCTCTATGTGCAAAATAGGCGGCTTTGCTCCTGGAAACTTTTTTGTCATTACTACATGCACATCAAACATTGATTTCAAAAATGAATATAAATTGTCATGTTCAAAAAATGCAGGATAATCTTCATAGAAAGCATTTATGTTATCAATTCCTACTTCATACCATAACTTTTTAATTTCAACATTATTATCCTCTGAAATTTTCTGCATTATTTGTTTAACTTTCAAATCATCTACATTCTCAATGGGACTAAATATTTTAGAGGCTCCCCAGCCTACCGCATCCATTGCATTATCAATAGATGTATCTCCAAATAATTTTCTGCAGGTTCTCATCCAAGTAGCTACAATTGTACCTTTCATTTTTTCCCTCCTGATTAATTAATTTTAAAATAAAAGCTAAGTCTAAAAGTTATATATCTTTATATACGTTAATATAATATTATGAAATAATCACTATCATATTATTTTAACATTATGTTATGAATTTTACAAAATAGTAATAATAAACATTTTCATGATAATAATTGATTTTCTTATGATTTAATCAATTAAAGCACCATTTTGCACATAGTATATACTTTTCTGCATATAATAATATGCACTTTTGTTTTAGGAGGGTTTATGAAATCTATAATACATTCATTTTATAAATACATTTTTCTATTATTCTTCATAATAATACTGCTGATTTTACTATTCCCAAGAAAAGTAACAAATGCTGTAGTAATTAATTGCAGTGGAAACTTATGCAGCATGTACATTAATGGTGAAAAGAGATCAATTAAAGTTGCAAAAAGCTTTAAACCTCTTTCTGTAGTCAATTTCAAATATAACCTTATTAAGAATTATAATTTTCAGGAGGTAATTCCTATAACACAGAGGGTTATGAAAAAAAATAATAACTCATATGACCTGGAATCATCTGGAGAGAACAGGCTATCTAATAAGGTATATTATTATAAAATCGTTAATAATGTGCCAGTTGTTTCAAATAAAGATAATTTAATTATTGGAAAAAACAACTTAAAATTATATAAAGATTTTCATGGCAATATAAATACTGTTTTAATTTATCCTATGGATTACTCTAAAATAAGAGTGGGAATATCAACCTCAGAATTCTCATCATTACAACATACTAATTTAGAATTAAAATTTTCAGAGCAGGCATATATTTATGATTTTGTTGAACCACTTTTTTTAATTGCTGATAAAAACTCTGAAATGAAAATATCCTTTGAAAATAAACAAATGAATTTATATGTTAATGGCTTAAAGAAGGCCTTAAATTCCAGAATATATATTAAGTGTGATAAAGCACAATTCCTCAATATAAAAAGAGGCTCCCCAAATTTTGCTCCCATATACAGCGGTATTATTGAAATCAGTCCAAATGGCAGCGGGCTTACTGTAATAAACGAGCTGGATATTGAAGAATACCTGTATAAAGTGGTTCCATCAGAAATGCCTGCCAGCAGTTCGCTTGAGGCGCTAAAATGTCAGGCTATTGCAGCTAGGACCTATGCTGTGTCTGATATGCTTATTAACAGATATGCAGGTTTGGGATTTTATGTAGATGACAGCACACAGAGCCAGGTATTTAATAATACCTTACCTCAGCCTAAATCTACAGAAGCTGTAAACTTAACCAAAGGTCTTGTTTTACTTTACAATAATAAACTAATAGATGCAAAATATTATTCAACATCCTGCGGAATAGGAGCAAATTATAAAGATATATGGTTTAACCCTGATGGAACCAGTGAAACTAAACCCTATTTAAAAGCAAGCTCATATCTTGCATCTTCAAAGCCTCCTTCAACTGAAGATGAATGGCTGAAATTTTATAAGGATATTAATATTAAAGCTACCGATAGCTCTTCCCCCTATTTCAGATGGTTTGCAGAATTCACAAAAAAAGAAATGGAGAGCTCCATTAAAAACTCTGTAAAAACTATTTATGATAAAAGGAAAGATTACATTGAATTATATTTAGGAAATAAAAAAATCAGTTATTTCCCAGACTTTACTGATTTGATAAATATTAAAGTTAATAAACGAGGTGATGGCGGAAATATAATTGAGATATGTTATGTATTCAAAAATGGTAAAATTATTGTAAGAGGCGATACCAATATAAGAAGCTCTTTGAGATGCACAAAAGTCTATGCAGGAAAAGATATTCCTATAATAAGATATACTGGTGATGCCATTTTGGGAAGTACATTTTTACCATCTTCATTTTTTTCAATTGAGGAAAACAATGGTTCATTTATAATATATGGTGGAGGTTATGGTCATGGAGTTGGTATGAGTCAGTTTGGAGCAATGGAACTGGCAAAGAAAGGTGAAGACTATAAAACCATATTAAATACCTACTATAAAGATATAAATATAGTTAAATTAAATGATTTCCCTTTTTAGAGAAATCATTTAATTTAATGCTTTGAATATATTTAACTAAAGCTGTATCTCTACTCTAAGCAGCCTTGCAATAACCTTTATTGACTTATTATCAACGGTTTCCGTTCTAGTTGTTCCTCTGTTGCTGATTAAAAGCAGTTTATTACTGTCTAACTTTCTAATCTGCCTTATTATTCTTTCATTATCAACTTCTATTAAGCATATGGAATTATTCTCAATGTCAGATGTTAAATGCGCTAAAGCCAAATCACCTTTAGCTATTCTGAATCCAATCATATCGTCTTCCTGTATTTCAAGATAAATTACCTTATCCTGAGCAAATCCCTCTATCTTATTGGATACTAATGGCATTTGCTTGAAAGCCTTTGCCTTATCCAGTTCATATTTATAGATTGGGACATTCTTTATTACTGACCCAAAGGCTTCATTCCATACTTCTTTTACTTCTTCCTTCTTAGGCTTTTTATCATATTTTAAGTCTTTTTCCTGTTCATACACCTGCTCTTCAAATGACATAGTAACATCATTTAAATCTGTGCCCAAAACCTTTGATATTCTGTCAATCAGAGTTTGATTAATTATCTTCTTACCCGTTTCAACTTCATTTATGAAGCTTTCAGAGACACCTAATTTTTTCCCTAAAGCCTTTTGTGTCAATTTGGCTTTTGATCTTTCAAGTTTTATCTTTTCTCCTATTCTGCTCATCTTGCTCCCCCATTTATTTTCCGTTTTTTAAGTACCAGCTTTTCTCAGCCATTAAATGCTGAAGTAAGTACTCAAATGTCCACTTAATAGATGTAGCTGTAATAACAGCCATTATGGGCATAGGTTTAAAAAACTTTTTTAATTCACTTATTGATTTTTCAACTTCTGCATCACTAAAATTATTGAACAAAATAACTTTTTCCTTTGGTAATTTCACATTAAAGACTTCCATCTTAAAACCTCTTATTATATCCCATAGTGTCATTTTGCCCATACTTTCCGTGATTATTTTATATCCAGGAAGTTCATTCTTTTTAATAATTTTATCTAAAATCTCTTTTTCTTCCTCTTGGAACCCAAAAATCAACATTTCCTTATTGTTATTCAATATCATTCATCTCCCTTCCCTTAAACACCATATATAATTTTATTATTTTATAGTCTCAGGTTCTTTATATTCTACACCAAAGGTTTCAACTGTTACTTTCTCCATAATCTGATCTTCATATGGCTTATCTTTAAAATCTTTTTTTGCCTTTACTATTTTTTCTGCTGTTTCCCCACCTTCAATAACCTTCCCAAATGCAGCATACTGACCATCTAGATGGGGTGCGTCTGCTACCATTATAAAGAACTGGCTGCCTGCTGAATCAGGGTCATTGGCCCTGGCCATAGAAATTACTCCCTTAGTGTGATTTAACTGATTTTTAAAACCATTTGAGGAAAATTCTCCTCTTATACTGTATCCAGGACCTCCTATGCCTGTTCCCTGCGGGCATCCTCCCTGAATCATAAATCCTGGTATTACCCTATGAAATATCAGTCCATTGTAAAATCCTTTATTAACTAAACTTATAAAGTTGTTTACCGTATTTGGTGCAATGCTAGGATATAATTCAACTTTTACTGCATCACCATTTTTCATTTTTATCGTAACTATTGGATTATCCATAATACCCTCCTGTAAATCATTAGTTTAATACAATATTCTACTACAATTATACATTATTTTCTCCATAATTAGAATTATTTAATCCAAAACAAAGTAAAAAATGGCAGCCAAAATAATTTTTGCTGCCATTTTCATTAAATGTACGGTTCATTATATTTCCTGTTCATTACAATCTATGAATAAATTAGCCTCCATAATTGCTTTTTCAAGTCTTATTAATAGGCTTCCCCCAGGTATTAATATAAATACTTTCCCATTTATTCTTGCCAGTGGTTTATCTAAAAATATCATATGGCTTTCATACTCACTATTTATTTTATCCTCATTCTTGTAACGGCACATTACTTTTAATACTCCTGCATATTTTATATCTGGCTGAGCATTACTGCTGTCATCTGGAAGAAAACAAAGTCTGTTAGTGTCCTTTAATCCTAAAATCATATTATTTATCACACATATATGCTTACTATCTTCTGGATTAACAAGCACAATATAATTAAATTTTTTTACATCATGCAGTTTTATTTCAATTTTATTATCCTTTTCTTCCCCTAAGTAATCTTCGTATTTATCTCCTGAAGCCTCTTTCAAAATAAATGTCTTCATATCTTTATCACCTTATTTCATTTAGTTATATATATTAATTTATTCATTAATAATATAAAATGTGCATTTTCATTTATAAAATAAAATCCACCAGCCGTTAAAATGACTGGTGGTATCTGCAGATTAATTTTAGTTAAGTTAATAAAAATATAAGTATCATATATTATCATAAACTAGTTAAGAGAAGTTCCCATTAAAACCCTTGTGAAATCTTTTGCATTATCCAAATTTTTCACACTGATATTTTTTTCAATTAAACTTCTATCTTTTCTATTCATCAAATACTCTGTTAACATATTAGCAAAGAAAGATACAGGTACTTTACCAATTCCTGCAAAGTCAAGAACAACTTTTTCATTTAAGCTCTCTTTTACTGATTCTTTCAGTAATATTCCATCCTCTGGATCAACCCTTGAACCAACAACATCTTTCACTAATATTCTTTTCATAAATCATAACCTCCCAAATCTATAATTTATTAAATATGTATATTTAAGAATTTTCTATCAATTTGTTTTCTGTAATTATAATATAACAAATCCAAAATATATTGTCAATACTTTAACAATATATTTTGTTAAAAATTTATCTATATAATAGTTCCTTACTTAATTCAATTATTTTTTTGTCATTGAGAGAGTTATAAATTTCTACACTTCCCTTAGAAACTTTATCGTTTAAAATGTTTTGCTTACTCAATTCCCTTTTAAGCTGCTTCGCAGTTCCCAGGCTTCCATCTACCACAGGAACTGAATTATCTATAATCCTGCATAACTCTTTTTTTATAAAAGGGTAATGAGTACATCCAAGTACTATGGCAGCAATATCATCACTTTTATATTTAGCAAGTTTTTCATTCAAATACAGATTAAGTTCCCTTCCTTCCAGTATTCCATTCTCGATAAGTTCAACAAGACCTGCACATGGCAATGGCTCTATGTCTGCAAAATCATTATAATTAGATAGCAGATCCCCGAATTTTCTTTCAGCTAATGTCATAGGAGTTGCCATTATTAGTATTTTCCCTTTTCTTCCGCATTCTACAGCAGGTTTTAAAGCTGGTTCAATACCTATAACAGGCATCTCCTTATATCTTTCCCTTAAATCTGCTATGGCTGCGCTGGTTGCTGTATTGCATGCTATTACTACAGCCTTCACATCTTTTCCTATTAAAAAATCTACTGCTTTAAAAGTAAGTTCTTTGACTTCTGATACAGTTCTTGTACCATATGGTGCGTTTTTAGAATCTCCAAAATAAATATAGTCCTCACTTGGCAATATTTTAACTGCCTGCTTTAATACGCTTATTCCCCCAACTCCTGAGTCAAAAAAACCTATGGGTTTGTATTTTAAATCCATTAAAATCTCCACCTTTTACTTTTCCTATAATGATTTTATATAATTTCATTAATATTATACTTCAATATTTCTTAATATGGTAAGTCAATTTTTTATTTAATAAATTAATGCAGTAAATTTTCAAATGAAACACGAACATTATAAACTTTCATTTTTACTATTGACATTACCATATAATAATTATAAAATCGAAAATATATTTTAAGATTTCTTTTATAGTAATTGGACAATTGAGCTATTCCCTTGATTTATCAAACACAATATAAAATTTGAGGAGGCCAAATATGTTAAAAGATCTAGTTTACACTATACCAGAAGATAAACATAGTGTAACTTATTTAAAGAACATTCTTCTAGAACATACGGAGATAAAATTCGTGTCCCTTATAGGTATCGATTTAGCAGGAAATGATACTGATGAAAAAATTCCTGTGAAGGTTTTTTTAGATGATATTGAAACTTTCTTAAAAGGCGCAATACAAACAGATGGTTCTTCAGTTGTTCTTCCTGGTATTGCATCCCTTAACAATGCTAAGGTTGATATGATTGCAGATTTAGACGTTAACTGGTTTGTTGACTATAATTATGAAAACATTGATGAAGAAACTGCTAAGCCGGTAGGAACTCTTAGAATCCCCTGCTTTTTATACCACGAGAACAAGGCAGTAGACTCCAGACATATTTTGAAAAATTCCATTGAACACTTTTCCACAGAGCTTCTTAATCTCTTTAAAGCATATCCATCTGCACTTTCTGCATATAAAATTACTTATGACGATATAGATAAAGTTGTTGCAACATCTGCAACGGAATTAGAATTTTGGGTAATGACGCCAAATGATAAGGCAGAAGTTGAAGAATTATCTACTTCTCAGGTATTACAGGAACAATACTGGACCAGAACAAAAGGTGTAGTTCGTACTTCACTTGAAGAATCATTAATGCTTATGGAAGCTTATGGATTAGAACCTGAAATGGGGCATAAAGAAGTTGGCGGAGTAAAGGCAGGAATGGATGCATCCGGTAATCTGACTCACATAATGGAACAGCTTGAAATAGACTGGAAATATTCAAATCCAACTCAGGTAGCTGACAATGAACTCATTGTCAGGATCATAGTAAAAGAAACATTTAGGAAGAACGGACTAGATGTAACTTTCTTAGCTAAACCTATTGAAGGTGTTGCAGGAAGCGGTGAACATACCCATATTGGTATAGCATTAAAATTAAAGAATGGAAAGACAATTAATTTATTTACACCTGCATCAAAACATTTCCTAAGTATTTATGGATATGCTTCAATAATGGGTATTTTGAAAAACTACGAGGTTATTAATCCATTTGTTTCATCGACAAATGACTCCTTAAGAAGATTAAAACCAGGATTTGAAGCTCCTGTATGTATAGTTACTTCACTAGGAAATAGTGTAGAAGCTCCTTCAAGAAACAGAACTGTATTACTTGGAACTATAAGAGATCTGCAAAACCCATATGCTACAAGATTTGAATTAAGATCACCCAATCCACATACAAACACATATTTAGTAATTGCAGCTCTTTACCTGTCAATGATAGATGGTATTTCATATGCAGTTAAAAATAATAAATCAGAAGACGATTTATTAAAAGAACTTTCTAAGAATTACGGAGAAGATGCTGATTACCTGGATAAAAACAGAGCTTATAGAAGTGAGGAAGAAGTTTTTGAATATTATTCAGATGAGGAGAGAAATAAACTATTCGGCATTGCTCCTGAAACTGTTTATGAAAACTTAAGTGCTTTTAAAAAGTATCCTGAAAAGCTTAAGGTTTTAGAAGCCGGAAATGTTTTAAATGCAAATTTAATTGAAAGTTTTACTATTGCAGCAACAAAAAGATGGCTTGTAGAAATTAATAGCAGAATACTAAATAATTATGCTGAAGAAATAAGAAGCTTTAAAATGCTTCATTCCATCGATAAGGCCTTGGACTTAGATGTAGCTAATTGGATGAAAGTAAATGATTTACGTTATTACATTATGAAAGATTCTTATGCAAATAAATCACTATTTACAAGGATTAAAACAGCTATAGAAAATAATGATTTACCCCTGGTTTCAAACCTTCAAATAGAATTAGACAGTAAAATGAATGAACTTAGAGAATTATATTCAGCTTACAGCAAGAATCTGCTGGATATCTAAATTATGAGTAATTAAAAAGGTTTCCGCTTAAATGCAGAAACCTTTTTAATATTCCCTTAATGGAAAGCTCTTAACAACCATATCTCTTTTATTATTAATAGGCTTCCAAAGTTCCATTTTTTCTATAGTAATCATTTTATGAGTATCTTTCTTTTTAGCGCTGTCACAAGCAGCTGAATATTCCTTATTGCTCCATTCTCTAATGGCATAATTAGTATTTGCCAGAGAAATATGTAAGTCCCAATTATCAATTTTTTCCCTAACGTCAAATCCATGCAGCTTTAAGGTTTCATTAAAATTCCTTGCAAGTCTTACAATATATCCCTTATTTTCAACTTTCAAATTTACAGATTTATAGGGAGCGTCAAAGCAGATGGCCCCATTTATTTCAGCTTTAAATTTCTTATAAGGCTTTAACATATCGGATATAACTTTGGATAATTTCTCAATATCTGGATCCCCTATTACTTCCATTGTTATATGAAGTGTAGGGAGCTTTTTGTATAGCCTGTATTGCTTACAAATGCTTCTTTGGATATTTTCTACATATATATAGGAATCCCTATCCATTAATGCAACTAAATAATATCTCATTGTTACCCCCAAAATTGTAAATTTTATAAAAACTGGCTTTTTAATATGCAATTATGATTATATCATAGTTCACCAATAAAACAAAATAGTATTTCCCACCATTTCCCTTACATTTATTTAAAATTCTTCATTTCATTGTTATTTTAAAGAATTATGTAATAATCCAATTAAATTTCTATATTATACCCCTTCACTTTTCTGAAATTAATGATAAAATAGTATATAATTGTGTTATAATAAATTTTGTAATATATATAAGGAATACTATCAGATTATATATCTGTAAAATAAATGATAAGGATGGATGCGGGGATGGACAAATTAGTCATAACCGGGGGGAACCCACTTAATGGTGTCGTTGAAATAAATGGTGCAAAAAATGCTGCTGTAGCCATTTTACCTGCTGCTATTTTAGCAAGCAAGGGTGTTTGTACTATTGATAATATACCAGACATTGAAGATGTTAATTGTATTGAAAGAATAATAGCTAGTTTAGGATGTAAAGTTAAATGTGGAAAAAATGTAGTTACAATAGATAGCAGTTGTCTATGCAGGACTGAAGCCATTACTGATGATGTAAGAAAAATGAGGGCTTCTTATTACTTAATAGGTGCATTACTTGGAAGATTTAAAAAGGCAAGAGTTGAACTTCCTGGGGGCTGTTCCATTGGTGTAAGACCTATAGACCAGCATATTAAAGGCTTTGAAGCATTAGGTGCAAAAGTAACAATTGAGCATGGCGCTGTAATAGTAAATGCTGATAAACTGGTTGGTACAAACATATTTTTTGATGTAGTAAGTGTAGGTGCAACAATTAATGTAATGATAGCAGCTACTCTTGCAGAAGGACTTACAGTGCTTGAAAATGTTGCTAAAGAGCCTCATGTGGTAGATGTGGCTAACTTTTTAAACAGCATGGGTGCAAATATTAAAGGTGCTGGGACAGATATAATAAGAATCGAAGGCGTAAAGGAACTAAGAGGATGCTCTTATAGCGTAATTCCTGATCAAATAGAAGCTGGTACATATATGATAGCTGCTGCAGCCTGCGGTGGAGAGGTAAAAATTAATAATGTAATTCCAAAGCACCTGGAATCAATATCAGCAAAACTAATAGAAATGGGTGCTCAAGTTATAGAAAATGGTGATTCAGTTATTGTCAAATCAAATGGTAAGCTTAAGGGCGTTAATGTAAAAACACAGCCTTACCCTGGGTTTCCAACAGATGTACAACAGCCTATGACTACCATACTATCCATAGCAAAAGGAAGAAGTATAATTAGCGAAAGCATCTGGGAAGGCAGATTTAAACATGTTGATGAACTAAAGAAGATGGGTGCAAACATTAAAGTTGAAGGGAAAACAGCAATTGTTGATGGTGTTGATAAACTCACAGGAGCTGTGGTAAGAGCCACTGATTTAAGAGCTGGCGCTGCAATGGTTATTGCAGGCCTATTAGCTGAGGGAACCACAGAAGTGCTTAGTATTGAACATATTGACAGGGGCTATCCCAATATAGAAAATAAATTTAGAGAATTAGGTGGAAAAATTAGAAGGGTTAGTGATTTTTCGCAACTTGAAAAGGCTGAGTAATTCACACCTATTCAAGATTGGAGAATTATACATATGATTTTTTGTTCACTTTATAGTGGTAGCAGTGGAAATAGCATCTTTGTTTCCTCTGGACATTCAAATATATTAATAGATGCTGGATTACCTGGTAAGCGCATAGAAAAAGCTTTAAGCGATATAAATAAGGATGCCTCTAGTATTGATGGTATCTTTATTACTCATGAACATACTGACCACATAAAGGGAGCTGGAGTTTTATCAAGGAAATACAATATTCCTATATATGCAAATGCTGAAACCTGGAATTCAATGTATAATTCAGTAGGGAAAATTAATGAAAGCAATATAAAAGTAATGGATTCTAATTCTGTAAATATAAAGGATCTTCATATTACTAATTTTAAAATACCTCATGATGCTGCTGATCCATGTGGTTATTCCATAAGCCAGGGTGACAAGAGAGTTTCAGTAGCTACAGATTTAGGTTATTTTTCTGATGAGGTAAAGGACTCAATAAAGGACTCGGATATAATATTGCTTGAAAGCAATCATGATACAGAAATGTTAAAATTCGGACCATATCCTTATCCTCTGAAAAGAAGAATTTTAAGTAATGTTGGACATCTGTCTAATGATGCATGCGGAAAAGCAATTTCAGAAATAGTTAAGGACTCACATAAGACTATAATACTAGGACACTTAAGTAAAACAAATAATTATCCAGATTTAGCTTATGCTACAGTAGCAAATGTTTTAAATGACTGTGGATACAAAATCAATAAGGATTTAAATTTGTATCTTGCAAAACGAGATATGCCCAGCGGATATATAGAGTTTTAAAGTAAAGGGTGGATTTTATGAGGAAATGTGTAAGTCTGATTATGTGTTCTGTAATTCTGGTTTCATCGCTATCATTGGTTAGCTGTGAAAAAAAAGATAAGGAAAGTATAAAAAATAAAGAAAAAATTGAAAATGTTTTATCATCAAAGGAGAAAGACAATCTTTTTAATTTAAGTTTGTATTTTGATTCAACAACCAATGAGAATAAACCAGAAACTGCTAAAGAGGAAAGACTTATAAAAAAAGAAGAGGTTATGGGAGAAGTAATAATGCAGGAATTATTAAAGGGTCCTGCAGTGAAAAGCCAGCTAAAACCTATACTACCTAAAGATACAAGATTATTAAGTTTCTCCATAAAAGATAATATTGCATATGTTAATCTTTCTAAAGAAGCAAAAACTAAAATGTCTGCTGCCAAGGAAGAAACTTGTTTAGAAAGTATAATAATGTCTTTAAATCAGATTTCTTCAATTGCCAAGGTTAAGATTCAAATTGACAGTCAGGATTCTGATACCCTAGGAGGCAACTATGATATTTCTAAGCCTCTGGGAAAGGACGACATCCAAAATGCAAGAAAGAAGTAAATTATTGAAATTCTTCTGGTTGTTTATTATAATGTAACATATTGAAATTTAATTGATGTGAGGAGAATATACTATGAGTTTATATACGCAATGGACTGATTTTGTTGTTGATTTTGTTAAGAAAAATGGCGAAGAAAGTTTTTGGAATAAATATGGTGCCGTTGAAAAGGATATTTATACAAAAATTCTGGCTAACCATAAAAATACCGTTTCCGGCACTTTAGAAAACCTTCCAAAGGAATATGGCACCGATGAAGTATTCTTTATGGGTTTTTTAGATGGAATCAATGATAGTTTAAATGAACAGCTTGATCTTGAAAATTTAGAAGCAACAGCTGAAATAAAATTAGATATTAATTTTGAAAAGTTATATTTTAATATGCTGGATGCTAAGGCAGATTATCTCTACAATTTGCCGCAATGGGAAGGTATTTTCTCCAAAGAAAAGAGAAAAGAAATACACAATGAGTGGAAATCCTCTAAAACAGTAGTTAAAGAGACTAAAATCGGGAGAAATGATCCATGCCCTTGCGGAAGTGGTAAAAAATATAAAAAATGCTGCGGCAAAAATGCTTAAATAACCATGGCCATCTTATTGGGTGGTCATTTTAGAATATTTTATTTATAAATTAGGAGTAAAATATGAATATTACTATTATATCAGTTGGTAAAATAAAAGAGAAATATCTAAGGGATGCAGTAAATTATTATACTCAGCGTCTTTCAAAATGCAGCAGTCTTCAAATTATTGAACTTCCAGATGAAAAAACCCCTGATAATGCTTCTTTGAAAGATGAAATTAAAATAAAGGAAAAAGAAGGCTCCAATATTTTACGAAATATTAAAGCCGATATGTATGTTATAGCTTTAGATTTAAAAGGAGTAATGCTTTCCTCTAAAGAACTATCTAATTATATAAATAAGTTACAAATTAATGGTAATAATAATTTATCTTTTATTATTGGCGGTTCTTTAGGATTAAGCAGCGAAGTTTTAAAAAGAGCTGATTATTCTCTTTGTTTCTCAAAAATGACTTTCCCCCATCAATTATTTAAAGTGATTTTATTAGAACAAATCTGTAGAAACTTTAGGGCCAGCAATTAATTTTTATTATAAACTGCTATTTATGATAAGCCTGATTATTAATTATACGATAAGCCCTGTAAATCTGCTCATAAATAATAGTACATTTTAAACCCAAATCCATTTCCATTGGGCTTATGGTTAATTCCTCATTATATCCTGTATATTCAGAGCCTATGGTTATGGAAATATCAGAAATGCCACCTATGGCAAAACTGTTAATTTTACTTGCAAGCTCTTCCGATGATATAACACATCCATTATCACCAATTCTTATGTTATAAGCTTTACCAAAAACTTTCTTATCCAGTTGGTTTTCATTTTTAATGTGAATAAGGCTTACCTTACAGTAACGGCTTAATCTCTTCTCATATTCCTTTATTGCCTCCCTGTAAAATTTATGGATTTTATCACCAACAATATATATCTTAAAGTTCATAATACACCTCGAGTATTTATTCTTTTCTCATTCTATCAAAATAGTTATTTTTTGCAGAAGTTTAGCACCTAAAAAAGTTTTAGGGCGCAGCCCGCTGATTTATATTGATTTGCTAGTATTTAATAAAAACATTGTAAAATCCGATTTCTACTGGAAATTATAAAAAAAATTTGCATAATAAAAGCATCCTTTTTATAATAGTTTTGCACAACACAATAGAAAGGATGCCTTAAGATGAATAAAAGTTATTTAAAACAAATGCTCACCTATATTAATAAAGTATACGATATAGGTGAAAAAATCAATACCTTAGAGGATAAAAAGATAAAATCTCTAGTAAAAATTTCAACAATCACCTTTGTAGTTTTGTTTGGATTTATGCTTCAAATAAGAAGTTTCAACAGGTTAGAGCATTGGCTTAAAAAAGGTAAATTTAAAAAAGTATTACCTAAAAACACTAAAATGATTCACATTGATGCCGTTAGGCGCTGCTTAAGTGATTTTGATTTGAATGGTTTGAAAAATATTCATGATAGTATAATTAGAACTACGATAAAAAATAAGATATTTAGAAATGGTACCATAGATGGCTTAAAGGTAGTTGCTGTAGATGGTGTAGAATTATTTGAAAGTGCTAAAAAATTTTGTGACAAATGTCTTTCACGAAAGAATAAGGATGGCACTACTCGTCATTTCCACAGATCTGTAGTTTGTACTACCGTAGGTTCGGATCCCCATGTTATTTTAGGACAAGAAATGCTTGAACCTAAGAAAGATAGTTCGAATAAAGATGAAGGTGAAATCACCGGAGGTATAAGATTAATAAAAAAATTATATCGTAAATATCACCATTTTGCCGATATTATAGTAGCTGATGCTTTATATTGTAAATCTACTTGGATAAAAGAAGTCCTTTCAATAGGAATGAATGCAGTAGTAAGAGTTAAAGATGAGCGTCTTCTCATTGTAAAGGATGCATTAGCTCTATTTAAGCGCCGTGAGGCTGATAAGAAATGGATTGTAAAGCAGGGAAGTAAAGACTATACCAAAATTAAAGCTTGGGATGAAGATAATTTTGAAATATCAGATCCGACTATCAAAGTTAGATTTATAAGGTTTATAGAAGAAATTCATACTGGAGATAAGGTAGAAATTAAAGAAGGCTGGATTATAACAACAGACAAATTTGCCTCAGTAGAAACCTTGTGGAAGATAATGCACAAGAGGTGGGATATAGAAAATAATGCCTTTCATCAGCTTAAAACAGAATGGCATTTAGATCATTGCTTTCTTCATAGCCCTACGGGCGTAGAGACAGTACTGATGTTTATAATTATAGCGTTTAATCTGATGCAGTTATATTTTTTTAGATGTATCAGAGGTTTTAGAAAGAAACGGATGCTTCAAATAGATATTATTGAAGATATAAAAGATGAAAGATTTACTATAGATGACAACTGGAATAATCCAATATTTAAAAAGACTTAATATAAAAATAAAATTGGAAATCGATTATTAAAATTTCTTAGGGTAAGGGTAATTATAACTATTTTTTCTACATATCGGTCTGTTGATTTACCAGCCATGTAAGAAAGTACAATAAAATACAATTCCAGTAAAAGTAAATCTTTTACTGGAATTTAGATGCGAAATCTCTGGATTTTTTGTATAGTCATTTATATATGCTTTTCTATGTGATATACTAAATCTAATTATATTTTTATTTTGGGGATGATTTCTATGGAATTAATCAATAATAGATATAGGGTCTTAAAAAACTTAAGTCAGGATCAATTAGTGTCATGTTATCTGGTATCAGATATTATAGAAAAGCAAAAAATTATGAGATTAAATATAATAAATTCTGAATATCTTCCTGAGACTTTATTATTATATTGTATTGATGAGTATAATCATTTAATAAACATTAAGATAAAAAACCTATCAAAAGTATATGATATTGGTGTTGTTGATTTCATTGATAATAAGAAAATCAGCAATGTTCGATATTTTTATACATATGATAATATAGGCTCTGATTTTTCATTTTCTGATTTAGTACCCCATCTAAATCCATCAGAAATATTATCTATATTTTGTGAAATATGTAAAATAGTAAACACTTTACATCTGAAAAACAAATTATATGAGGACATTAATTTAAATAATATTTATTTTACCAGATCTGAAAATGGAATCATTCCAATTTTAAAGGATATGGTGTCAACAAAATTGGAGAAGCATAATTATTGGTCTAAAAATAGTCCTCAGCTGATTTTTGATGCTCCAGAAGTTGTTAATGGAGGAAAATCATCAATTAAATCAGATATATATTCACTTGGCATACTTTTATTAATGTTAGACAGTAGATCTGACTATGAATCCTTCAATAAAAGCAAGGCCTTGTCACATTTTCTAATTACTTATGGTAATGAATTTTATAATGTTGTTTCAAAAATGGTGGACATTACGTCATCAAACAGGCCATCAAATTTGACAGAAGTTATAAACAAAATAAATGGTATTTTTAATAAAAACTTTCTTCCTTTTTATAAAGAAAATCTTGAAACACTGAATTTAGATATAAAATTAATAGACAAAGATTATGAGCTAAACAAAATTAAAGAAATTTATAATGGCATTAATCAGCCGGATGGAAACTCCAAGTTTTTATTTGTTCATGGGGATTCAGGTATTGGAAAGAGTAAACTATTAACTGAGTTTCAAAGATTTCAAAAATTTAATAATAATAGTGTTTATTATAGCATTTCCATAAATGATTCAACCTTAGGAAATTATAATCCTTTTGTTATAATATTAAAAAGACTTGTTGCTGAAAGTGATAATTCAGCACTGGAACCTTATGAAAGTGAATTAATAAAGCTTATACCTGATTTAGGGGATAATAAATATATAACTCCATCTCAACCCTTAAGCGGTGAAAAAGAAAAATACAGACTAATGAATGTAATTTATAACTTTATAATACACTTTGTTGAAGATACGCCAACTACAATTATAATCGATAATATTCACTTAGCCAACGATTTTACCATTGAATTGTTGGATTATTTTTATATGAGAAATTTTAAAGACAAAAAAATATTAATGCTTTTATCCTATAACGATAGAGAATATAAAAGCAACAAAAAGTTTTGCGACTTTCTTAAGAAGCTTAAACTGGATAAATGTAACTATGATGTGCCTTTACATGGCTTAAGCAGTAATGGTACTTGTACTATGATTAGGGAAATATTAAATTATCCCTGTAATCCTGTTAATTTTTCCAATAGAATTTATATGCAGACGGATGGTAATCCATTATTCATAATAGAAACAATAAAGGATTTTTATTATAAGAAGATAATAAAGATTAATCCTGCTACAGGTCACTGGGTTACTAGTTACGATAATAATTATGATGAACTGCCAATTCCGGAAACTCTTGAACAGGCAGTACTTAATCAAATAAAGGAAATAGATGATTTTAGTTATGAAATTATATCCACCATCAGCATATTTAAAACTGCTGTACCAATTAACGTTATAAACTGTTTCTTATCAGCTGATACTACTAAATTAGAAACTGGCATTTCCAATTTAGTGAGCAAGGGAATATTATGCAGAAAAATAGATGATGGCGGCTTTGTATTCGATTTTAATAACAGGCTGCTTAAAGACATAACCTATAAAAGATTATCAGATAAAAACAGAATGTGCAAACATAAATTGGCTTCCGAAATCCTTGAAAAACAAAATAGTGATGATAGAAACAATAATGAAGAAATAATTTACCACCTGGAAAAATGCGGAGATAAAAGTAAAGTTATTACTTATTGTTTAAAAAATGCCCACAAAATGTTATCGCTAAGGAACTCACAAGATGCCCTTAAAAACCTGGAGAAAGCTCTATCCATGTTTAATCAAGATGACTTTAGTAAAGAAAAAATTGAGCTGCTTATTGAAATTGGAAATCTGTATTCTGATGATGTTAATATGTCAAGTGCATTGAACTACTATAGTGAAGCTGAGATAACATCAAGAAAATCCGGAAACATAGAACTTCAGATAGATAGTTTGAACAAGCTATCTGAAGCATATGTTCTAAAATATGATATAGATGAAGCTGAAAATAGCATTGAGAAATGTAAAGGTCTTTTATTAAATTTTAATTATTTATATGGTTATCTTGAATGTCATAGAATAATCATTTCTGTATATGTAGCAAAGGCAAAATATAATGAAGCTATAGAACTTTGCAATAAATGTATACCATTGTGCGGAAATGAGTTTATTAAAATTAAAGGATACCTTTACAATTCATATGGAACTTGTAATATAAATATTAATAAAATTGAAAGTGCACTAAATTGTTATTCTGAAGCCATTAAATACTTTGAAAAAATTAATTTTCAAAATGGCATTGCTATATGTCTTAATAATATTGGAACTATTTATGGCGATTATTATCAGGATAATAAACGAGCCATTGATTATTTTACTAAAATGAAAGAGCTATCAGAGCGTTACAATATTTTTACCCTAGAGGTTTTGGCCCTGATGAATTTAGGAGAATCTTATTTCTATGATTTAAAATATGATTTAGCCTATGAATATTTTCAAAATGCTTTGGAAAAAGCAAAAAAAGTGAATCTGAAAAGGATACCTTATATTGCTACGACTTACTGTGTTTAATTTGTTTAAAGCTGAATAATTATAAAGAAGCCTACAATTATAACAATCTTTCAAACCAGGAAATTAAATTGTACCCCTTGTATGGGAAATACTTACTAATGCATAAGCAGGTTAATGCAGAACTTCTGTACACCTTTGGTCAACTGGAAAAAGCTTATTTTACTATAAAGGAAGCATTAGATACAAGTTCTGATGAAGTGTCAAAGCAAAGATTTGACGGGGAAAGATTAAAATGTCTAATAAACTTATCAAGGGGTTTTAATGATTTAAAGAGTTTAAAAGATATGCTTACTAATTATTCTAATAATCTGGATAAGACAAATGTACTTTTCGACGCTTGTATTATACTCTGTATGAATAGCAATAGAAATGCTGTTATTAATTTATTAAAAAACTATACTGATTACACTGATATGGACGAAACTAAAAGAATTAAGCTGAAATATTTATTTATCCAGGGATATATTGCTACAGACTGTAAAAAGAAAGTAGAATACCTGAATTCAGCTTTAGAATTAAGCAAAAATCTGAATTCCCATGAAATGCACTGGAAAATCTGTACCATACTTGGTGATTATTATTTTGAAAAGGAAAACTTCTTTTATGCTGTAAATTATTATTTTGAATCATGTGAAATTGTTAAAAAGCTTACCTTACAGCTGCCAGATAAATATAGAATAGGATTTTTAAAATCAAATGGGATGCTTAAACCATTTAATAATTTAATATTATTAAATAAATTTCATGACTATAACAAAGTTACTCAGGCTGTTTGCCCTGATTATATAAAAATAAATTCTAAAAGGGATTTAGATAAGCTTTTTTCATATAATGACTTCAAGAGTATATTAAATAATAAATTTTTTATTGAATCAGCTCAAAAAATTTATAATACATCTTTCAATAAGCAGATAAATAATATACAGGATTTACTAAACAATATGCATTCAGGGCCTAAGAAGAACTTGGAATTAATTGCAAAATATATTTCAGGATTAACCTTAGCTACCAGAAGTGTAATTATTTTAAAACAGTACGACCAAAAAAGCAAAGTAATAGCTTCAAGTGACGGAAAGCTTGATTTTCCTCACAATAATTATGTATTTGAAACTGTAAAAGCATCTTTAAAACCATTTTTAATTAATGAAACAGCAAATAAACAAAATAAGATTAGCAATCATTATGATGATATTAAAGCAGCTATGTGTGTGCCTGTATTTTCAGGCAGTGATGATGAAATTTATCAATTGGATGTAGAAAAACGGAAATTTAGCGGAAAATCAAGGAATATTATAGGGTATATGTACTTAGAATCAGATAGGATACTAAATAATTTTAATGAAACTACATTAAAAAGATGTAATGAACTTTCTAATCTTACGGCACTAATACTTGACAATTATAAGCTGAAAATCAGTTCATCTATAGATAAACTCACTGGAACACTTACTAGAAAATTCTTAGAAGATGCAATAATAGACAATATCGAAAAAGCTAGTGCATTAAATGAAGATTTTTCAATTATTATGTTTGATTTAGACCATTTCAAGGATATTAATGACACATTCGGTCATCAAACTGGTGATGAAGTTTTGCAAAAAGTGTGCAGTATTGTATTAAATAATCTAAGATCCACTGACCTGGTTGGCAGATATGGAGGAGAGGAGTTCATAGTAATATTACCTGGAACAGGTTCAGATAAAGCTTTACCAGTTGGTGAAAAGTTAAAAAATGCTATAGATAAAGCTAAAATTCTTGGTGAGAGGGTGCCTGTAACAATTAGTATGGGTATAGCTTCTTATCCAAAACATGCTCAGTGGAAACAAGATCTTATTGAAAAAGCAGATCAGGCATTGTATGTAGCTAAGGAAAATGGGAGAAATAAGTGTCAGTTGTGGAACAGCAATTTTTCCAGTAAAGCAAAAGTTACAAATAAATTATCTGGAATCATAAGCGGTAATGCTGTTTCTGATTATAGAAATGTACTGGTTATTTCAGAATTGATAGGCATAATAAGCAAAAAAATGCCTCTGGAGGACAAAATTTATAATATACTTGGCAGAATAATTGAAATAACAGAATCTCAGTATGGTATGCTGTTTATCACAAAGGATAATAATGTGGTACGCAGTTATAGCAGAAAAATATTTGAGAAGGATTGGATTGAAGCAAAATTTTATAATATGAATATAATAAATTCTGTTATAGAAAAACAGCAGGGCATATATATGATCGATTGGGATGAGTTTGGTGATTATGACGCTCTTACAGGTACCTGTGACTGGCATTCCATTATTGCTGCACCATTAATAAACTCAGGTATATGTAAAGGAGTTTTATATCTATCAGTTTCAACAAAGATAAAAGAATTTAATTTTGATAATTATAATTTTGTAAATACATTAGGTGAAATACTAGCAGCAATTATTTGATCATGTTATGTGAGTAAATTTTTATTGTAACTCAGGAGGATTTTATGGAAAAAAGGGTAGGAGTAATTGGAATAGTTGTTGAAGATCTAAATAGTTCTTCCAATGTAAATAATATTCTTCATAACTTTTCAGATATAATAATTGGAAGAATGGGAATACCATATAAAGAAAGAGGCATTTCTGTAATATCTATAATTGTAGATGGAACTACAGATGAAATAAGTGCCTTAACTGGAAAACTTGGAAAAGTTATTGGGGTTAATGTTAAATCAGCAATAACAAAATTATAATATATATTTTATGTCCTTATGTTAAAATATAAGGACATTTTTATTATTTTCGGCAATTATTCACAATTTTCTATAGATTTTATGGCTTTTTCGCATATATTTAAAAAAAACTTTTTGAAACCGATTCCAAAATCTTTTAATTTTTCTGTATTTTAGATAAAATAGATTTGTGACATTATAAGATAAAAATAAGCTATTTAATTGATTATGAAAGGCGGCCATAACAAATGAACCTGGAAAAATTGTTTTCTATGCAGAAAATATTAGATGAACATATTAGAAATCAGCACAACTTACAGGGTCAATCTCTCCTTGCAAAAAAAATGTTAGCCTTACAAGTTGAGTTAGGTGAACTAGCTAATGAAACCCGTTGCTTTAAATATTGGAGTAATAAAAAGCCTTCTGAAAAAGATGTTATTCTGGAAGAATATGTTGATTGTCTTCATTTTATTTTAACTATTGGTATTGAAATTAATTTTACAGACATTAAGTTAGAACCAAGATCTTTAGAATGCAGCATTACTGATCAATTTATTAATTTATTTATTGATATAAATGATTTTATCGTATGTTCCTCAAAGGATCATTACATAACATTATTTGAGGACTTTTTGACTCTTGGAAGTAGTCTGAATTTTTCCAATGATGATATTGAAAATGCTTATATCTCTAAGAATACAATAAATCATGAAAGACAAAATCAAGGATATTAAAAAATGGCAGGAATCTTTCCTGTCTTTTTTATTGTAAATAATAAAAAGCACTATGGTTACACTAATTATAAGAGGAGCGTGATTATAATGTTTGGTATTATATGTTCTATAATTGCTGGAATTTCTATGAGTTTTCAGGGAGTTTTTAATACAAGATTAGGGGATAAAATTGGCATTTGGGAAACTAATTCCATTGTTCAGGGCAGTGGTTTATTAATTACATTATCAATATTGCTTATATTTGGCAACGGTAACTTTAAGAATGTAAAATCAGTAAATAAATTGTACCTCCTTGGTGGTGCTTTAGGAGTAGTGATAATTTATACTGTAATGATAGGGATTAAATGTCTTGGACCAACTTATTCTATTTCTACAATATTAGTTGCACAATTAGCAACGGCTGCAATTATAGATGCATTTGGATTATTTGAATCAGAAATAATAAAATTTGACATTACCAAACTTATTGGTGTAGGAATAATGATAGCTGGTATTGTAATTTTTAAATGGAAAGGGTAATTTTATAAAATTATGTATCGAATAATTCATTTTTGTGCTAAACTTAATAAATGAGATTATTTTGTTATCCTGTGGTAGGAGGTTCATTATGGACTTTAAACAATTAGAAGCATTTATTAATGTTGCAAAGCATAAAAGTTTTTCAAAAGCAGCAAATTGCGTGTTTTTATCTCAGCCTGCTGTAAGTTCACATATAAGTACTTTAGAGAGGGAACTTAATGTGCAGCTTTTTGACAGGACATCAAAGGAAGTACTATTAACACCAGCAGGGGAATCCTTTCTAAACTTTGCAGTTGATATATTAAATACCCGTGATAAAGCTATATCGGATATCTCTAGTTTTAATACTACCATTAATGGTAAATTAAGATTAGCAGCAAGCACAACCCCCTGTAATACAATTTTACCAATGCTTATTAAAAGCTTTCAAAAATTATACTCAGATGTATCTTTCTCAGTAACAGAACTTAGTTCAAGGGAAATTGTAAATGAAATAATAAAGTTTGATTGTGAAATTGGCATTGTGGGTAATGGTGTAAAGGATGACAAAATTAAATGCTATAGACTTTTAGAGGACAATTTAGTTCTCATTTCAAGTCCGGAATTTAATATTCCAGAGGAAATCAGCCTGGAATCACTTCTTAAATATAGATTTATTTTAAGAGAGAATGGCTCTGCAACCAGGAAAACCTTTGAAGATGCTCTTTATAAAAATAATATGGACATAAGTATGTTAAATGTCTGTTGTGAAGTAAATAATCAGGATACATTATTTCAGTTTGTTAAAAACGGTATTGGTATTTCCATAGTTTCGGATGCAGTTTATAATAGCTATTTAAACTTAGACTGTATAAAAAAAAGTAAGATAAAAGATATTGTTTTAAAAAGATATATTTATTTAATTATTAGTTCTAAAAGGACTCTCACTCCTACGGCTAAGGCATTTTTCAACCTTTGTAAAAAAACCTATGAATTTGATAAGTAAACAGGAATTGCTTCATGCAATTCTTTTCTATTTATATGTAACATTTACCCTGCTATTTGCTTATAATATATATTGGAATAAATTTTGTGGAGCATATTATGTTTTTAAACCTAAACAGATTGGATCAGCCATTAAAAGCTTCAATAGCCTCAAATTCATATAAAACCTATAGAGTTATAATTCAATGTAGTGCTATGACCGAACATATAGAAAAAAAAATCAAATCTTACAGAGGCATTGTTCTCTATTGCCTTAGTTATATTAATTGTATAGCTGCTATTATTTCACCTTCAGCAGTTAAACGATTATTGGAGTTTCCCTATGTTAAGCATATATTTTTAGATGAGTATGCCTTTTTGTGCGGCAGCAGTGTTTCTTCCTTGAACAGAGTTAACTTTCAAACTGCTAGCAAGCTTACTGGTAAGGGTGTCACCATTGGATTAATAGATACTGGTACTTATCCTCATGCAGACCTTATATATCCAAAAAATAAAATAATTAAATTTACGGATAATATAAATAATTTAAGGTACCCATATGATGATAACGGACATGGTACCTTCATAAGCGGTATTATTGCAGGTAGTGGAAAATTATCAAGTGGAATGTATAAAGGAATCGCAGTAAACTCCAATATTTACAGCATAAAAGCCTTTAACAGTATAGGAAGGGGCTTTATTTCAGACATATTATATTCAATGGAATTCCTTTTAAATGACAGCAGCAGCTATAATATTAAAATAATAACACTTCCATTTGAATTAACAGGTCATAATATAAACATAGTTTCATTATTTAATAAGTACTTTCAGATAGCAAAGAATAATAATATTGTAATAGTTGTACCTGCTGGACATAATGGCAATACTCAATGTTCAATTCAAGGCATTGCGGCATTAGACAATTGTATTACTGTAGGCGGTTTGGATACTACATCAGATAAAATTTCTGCATATAAATACAGCTCCTGCGGTCCATTAGGTAAACTAAATAAGCCTGATTTATCAGCTGCCTGTGTAAATATATGCTCATTAAATACCAATGCAAATTTTGTTTCCGAAAGAAATGGGCGGAAGCTATATCCCTTGGCCTTAAGCAGCAATTATACTACCTATAGCGGT
Source organism: Clostridium sp. JN-9 (assembly GCF_004103695.1). Lineage (NCBI taxonomy): Bacteria > Bacillati > Bacillota > Clostridia > Eubacteriales > Clostridiaceae > Clostridium > Clostridium sp. JN-9. The sequence goes on from NZ_CP035280.1 coordinate 3,169,057, forward strand.
ACTTCATGTGCTGCTGCCTATATAAGCGGAATATGTGCACTGCTTTTTGAAAGAAATCCTGAATTAACATTTAATGATATTTTGTCAATACTTACAGCATCCTGTAATCTAATGGATATTCCAAAGTGGCTTCAAGGCTCCGGTATAGTTGACGTAAATAGATTATTTTCATAAAACGCAGCCTATTCCCTCATAGATTACGTTTTAAATTAATAATTATTATTGTTTACTATTAAATATGCTAATGATATAATAAAATAAATGATAGTTACTAAGGAGGTTCTTATTATGTTAAGTGAAAAACTTTTAGATGCTGTAAATGATCAAATTAATTATGAAATTTATTCCGCTAACATATATCTGGCTATGCAGGCATATTGTGCCGATAAAAACTTAGATGGCTTTGCTAATTTCTTTAAAGTTCAAATTCAGGAGGAAACCTTTCATTCAAATAAACTTTTTGATTTTGTAAATCAAATGAATGGCAGAGTAATAATTGGGGCCATTGAAGCTCCCAAAAATAATTTTGAATCCATACTAGATGTTTTTAAATCTGCATATGAGCATGAAAAGATTGTTACCAAAAGAATTTATAACCTGACTGACATAGCATCAGAAGAAAGAGAACATGCCACTATAAGCTTATTAAAATGGTTTATTGATGAGCAGGTAGAGGAAGAAAACACATTTAGTACTATAATAAAAAAGCTTGAAAGAATAGGCAACGATTCAGCTGGTCTTTACATGCTTGATACAGAGTTAGCTGCCAGAGTATATACTCCACCTGTAATTGCTTAAAAAAGAAACCACTCATTTGTTTTAACATTTGAGTGGTGTTTTTGTTTATTATCTATTGTTCCATAAACTTTCCCATATTTCTAAATTTATTGTATCTATCCTGAACTAACACATCCAAAGGCTTTTCAGTTAACTTTGCTAAGGATTTAATGAGTTCATGTTTTATAGCAGCAGCCATAACCTTTGGGGCCTTATGTGCTCCCCCTCTTGGTTCCTTAAGGATCTTATCTATTATGCCGTATTCTTTTAAATTTTCTGCTGTTACCTTCATGACTTCCGCTGCTTCCTTTGCTCTGGAAGAATCTTTCCATAAAATACTTGCAAAGCCCTCAGGGGACAATGTAGAATATATTGAATTTTCAAGCATCCACACTTCATCAGCTACAGCCAGGGCCAATGCCCCGCCGCTTCCTCCTTCTCCTATTACTATAGAAATAATGGGGGTTTTAAGCATGGACATCTCGAAAAGATTTCTTGCAATGGCTTCTCCTTGTCCTCTCTCCTCTGCACCAATACCGCAGTATGCGCCTTTTGTATCTACAAAACATATTATAGGTCTTTTGAACTTTTCTGCCTGTTTCATGAGCCTAAGGGCCTTTCTATACCCTTCTGGCTGCGGCATGCCAAAGTTTCTCTCAATATTCTCTTTAGTGTTTCTGCCTCTTTGCTGACCGATAATGGTAACTGCCATAGAATTTAATGTGGCTATGCCTCCAACAATACATTTATCATCTGCAAAATGTCTGTCACCATGAAGTTCTATAAAATTATCAAAGATTTCTTCTATGTAATCTAAAGTTGTAGGTCTTTCTATTAATCTGGCAATATTCAGCTTTTCCCAAGCACCTAAATGAATTTTATTTTTTGAGTTTGATTTTCTGATTTTCTTATTATCCATTTTTATTCCTCACAGTTTCACTTATGAATAGCTAAAAATAAAGCTAAAGCATTTTTTAATTGTTTTCTTGGAACAATCTTATCAATAAATCCATGTTCTAATAAAAATTCTGCCTTTTGAAATCCTTCTGGAAGTTCCTGCCTTATGGTCTGTTCAATTACTCTCTTTCCTGCAAATCCAACTAAAGCTTCTGGCTCAGCTAATATAATATCGCCTAGCATGGCAAAGCTTGCAGTAACCCCACCAGTTGTAGGATCAGTAAGTACAGTAATATATAATAATCCAGCTTCTGAATGCTTTGCAACAGCAGCACTGGTTTTAGCCATCTGCATCAATGAAAACATGCCTTCCTGCATTCTTGCACCGCCTGATGCAGTAAATACTATTACTGGTAGCTTAAGCTCTACAGCCCTTTCAAAAGCTCTTGTTATCTTTTCGCCAACTACAGATCCCATGCTGCCCATCATAAAATTACTATCCATTACACAAATAATAGCTTTATTGCCGTTAATTTTACAGGAGCCTGTTACAACAGCTTCTTTTAATCCTGTATAATCTTTTAATTTATCTATTTTATCCAGATATCCATTAAAGTTTATTGGATTAGTTGTTTCCAGATTACTATCAAACTCTTCAAATGTATCCTTATCAGATATTAATTCAATTCTCTCCTGAGCAGAAATCCTAAAATGATATCCACAGTGATTACATACCATAACATTTGATTCCAGATCCTTTTTGTATATAATCTTGCCGCACTTTTTACATTTAACCCACATACCATCAGGTATACATGGCCCCGAGCCATCTTTAGGCATATTTAATTCATTTAATACGCTGGGATGGACAGTAATATACTTTTCCTTCTTAAATAAATCCTTCAAAAGCATAGGACATGCACCTCCATTATTGCAATAAAAAGTAATACTATTTTGTATACTTTATAGTATTTTATTTACTTCATAAGCTTTTGTATAAACCCTGTATCATAGTTTCCGCTTTGAAATTCTTTTGTATTAATAAGTGCATATTGGAAATCTATATTGGTTTTTAAGCCATCAATGACAAACTCCCCCAAGGCCCTTTTCATTTTGCTAATGGCTTCCTTCCTATCCTTACCATGTACAATAAGTTTTGCAATCATAGAATCATAATAAGGCGGAATTGAATAGCCCGCATAAACTGCACTGTCAAGCCTGATGCCCAGCCCTCCTGGTACATGCAGGTTATTTATTTTACCTGGGTTTGGCCTAAAGTCCTTGCTGGGATCTTCAGCGTTTATTCTGCATTCTATGGAATGCCCGTTTATCTTTATATCCTCTTGTTTGTAATTGAGTTTTTCTCCAGCTGCTATATTTATCTGCTCTTTTATTATATCCACACCAGTAACCATTTCAGTTATAGGATGCTCAACCTGAACTCTTGTGTTCATTTCCATAAAATAATAACTTCCAGATCTGTCAAGCAGAAATTCTATTGTGCCAGTATTTTTATAATTAACTGCTTTGGCTGCTTTAACAGCATCATTTCCCATTAATACTCTAAGTTCATCTGTTAATACAGGAGATGGCGATTCCTCCAATACCTTTTGATTTCTTCTCTGCATAGAACAGTCTCTTTCACCTAAATGAATTACATTGCCAAAATTGTCTGCCAGTATCTGAAATTCTATATGCCTTGGATTTTCAATAAACTTTTCCACATACATGGTGTCATCTCCAAAGGCACTCTTAGCCTCAGCTTTTGCAGTATTAAATGATTTTGAAAACTCTTCTTCTGAATAAACTATTCTTATTCCTCTGCCTCCGCCGCCTGCAGATGCCTTAACAACTATAGGAAAGCCTATTTTTCTTGCTGTATTAAGAGCTTCCTCTTCACTGGAAACTGCTCCATCCGATCCTGGTATAACTGGTACACCAGCTTTAATCATCATATCCCTGGCATTGGACTTATTCCCCATTTTATCTATGGTTTTAGAATCCGGCCCTATAAATGTTATATTACATTCACTACACATATCTGCAAACTTACTGTTTTCTGATAAAAAGCCAAATCCAGGATGAATAGCCTCAGCACCGCTTAATACAGTTGCACTAATAATATTATGGATATTTAAATAGCTGTCTTTTGGAGATGGCGGTCCAATGCAGATAGCTTCATCTGCTATTTGTGTATGAAGTGCATCTCTGTCTGCTTCAGAATACACGGCTACTGTTGCAATACCCATTTCCTGACAGGCTCTTATTATTCTTACAGCAATTTCTCCTCTATTAGCAATTAATATCTTCCTAAACACTAATCTCTTCTCCAATCTTAACAAATATATTATTGTCCTATGATGAATGTCAGTTCAGCTTGGCATACAACTTTTCCATCTACAGTTGCAATTCCCTTTCCTATACCTGCAGGGCCCTTTGTTTTTATTATTTCAACTTCCAGCCTTAACACATCACCAGGTACTACTTTTTTTCTAAATTTTGCTTTGTTTATTCCTGCAAAGTAGGCTATTTTACCCTTATATTCTTCCTTGCTTAACATGGATACAGCTCCAACCTGTGCCATAGCTTCAATTATAAGGACTCCTGGCATAACTGGCTCCTGAGGAAAATGTCCTTGAAAGAAATACTCATTTATAGTTACATTTTTATATCCAACTGCCCTTTTTCCTTCTTCTAATTCCTCTACTTTATCTACTAGAATAAAAGGGTATCTATGTGGAATAATCTTCATAATTTCATTTATATTTAAACACTTTTTTTCCATAATTATCACCTATACTCTTAACTTTGTTTTATCTTTATTAAGTTCTCGCCATACTCTACCATTTCGCCATTTTTTGCAATTACTTCAGTAACTTCTCCATCTACTTCACACTCTATCTCATTCATAAGCTTCATGGCTTCAATTATACACAGTGTCTGACCCTTTTTTACCTTATCTCCTACATTTACAAATGAATCCTTACCTTCACCTGGAGAAGTGTAGAAGGTACCAACTATTGGTGACTTAACTATATATAAATTTTCATCTGATTTTACTTCTGCTTCATTTATTTCTTCCACAGCATCAGATTCTGCACTGTCTTTAATGTGTTCTTCTGGTGCTTTAATAGTTTTCAAATGAACAGTTTCACTGTCATCTTTCTTCATTTTTATTGTGACACCTTCCCACTGTATTTCCAGTGAGGAAAGTTTTGATTCACTCATTGTATTTATTATTCCCTGTAATTCTTTAAACTCCATTTTATTCACTCCATTTTTTAAATAATAAAACTGCATTATGTCCGCCAAAGCCTAATGAATTGGACATAGCGTAGTTTATATCCTGCTGTCTGCCAACATTAGGTACATAATCCAAATCACAGTCTGGATCACTAACTTTATATCCAACTGTTGGAGGAATAAATCCTTCCTGTAATGCCTTAATACATACTATAGCCTCAATTGCCCCTGCAGCGCCAAGCAAATGTCCTGTCATTGACTTTGTAGAGCTAATGGGTACATTTTTTGCATAGTCTCCAAAAACTTTTTTTATAGCTATAGTTTCAAATTTATCATTAACAGGAGTACTTGTGCCATGAGCATTAACATATGAAACTTCCTCTTTTGATATATCTGCTTCATCTATTGCAATTTTCATAGCTCTGGCTGCTCCCTGGCCATCTGGTGAAGGCGATGTCATATGATATGCATCGCAGGTTGAGCCATAACCTACTATCTCAGAAAGAATGTTAGCTTTTCTTTTCAAAGCATGCTCTAAGGATTCTACAATAACAATACCAGAACCCTCACCCATAACAAATCCAGATCTTTCTGCATCAAATGGTATAGATGCTCTTTTAGGATCATCACTTTTTGTTAATGCTGTAAGCTGAGTAAATCCAGCTATTGACAAAGGTGTAATTGATGCTTCAGTACCGCCTGCAATCATTATATCTGCCAGCCCGTTTTTTATGGCATGGAAAGCCTCACCAATACAATTTGTTCCTGTGGCACAAGCTGTAACAACATTAGTGCACATTCCTTTGGCACCAAATTTAATAGCTATATTACCTGCAGCCATATTTGAAATAATCATAGGAATAAATAAAGGGTGTACTTTATTTGGCCCTTTTTTCAAAAGATTTCCTTCTTCCCTTTCAATAGTTCCTATACCACCAATTCCTGATCCCACAATTACGCCAAATCTTTCTTTATCAATACTGTCTAAATCAAGTCCGCTGTTCTCAAATGCCTGGGCTGCACCAGCTATAGCAAACTGGCAGAATCTGTCCATTCTTTTAATTTCCTTCTTTTCAATATATAACTCAGGCTTAAAGTCTTTAACCTCAGCAGCAAGTTTTACTTTGAAATCAGAAGTATCGAATCCCTTTATAAAATCTATACCTGTATTACCACTTTTAATATTACTCCAAAATTCATCTGGATTATTTCCTAGTGGGGTTATTGCTCCCAATCCTGTAATTACTACTCTATTTCTTTCCATAATATCTTACCTCTCTACTTAAGAATACTTACATAACCATTCCGCCATCAATATTTATAACCTGCCCTGTAATATAATTTGAACTATCGCTGGCTAAAAAAGCTACTAAATTTGCTACATCTGATGGCTGGCCTAATCTTTTCAGCGGTATAGAAGCGCTTATTGTTTCCTTAGCCTTATCTGCTAATTTATCAGTCATATCTGTAACAATAAATCCAGGGGCTACAGCATTTACATTAATGCCCCTGCCTCCTAATTCCTTTGCAATAGACTTAGTCATGCCTATTATTCCTGCTTTTGCAGCACTATAGTTTGCCTGGCCTGCGTTTCCAGTTATACCAACCACAGATGCAATATTTATAATCTTACCTGATCTTTGTTTCAACATTATAGGGCTGGCATGTCTTATACAATTAAAGGCACCTTTAAGATTTGTTTGTATAACACTATCAAAATCCTGCTCTTTCATTCTTAAGATCAATCCATCTCTTGTTATCCCCGCATTGTTCACAAGTATATCTATTCTTCCAAAAGCTTCAGCCGCAGTGTGGATTATATTTTTTGAATCTTCAAAAGAACTTACATCTCCTTGAACAGCAACTGCTTCCACACCATACTGTTTAATTTCATTTATTACACTTTCAACAGCTTCTATGCTGTTTCTATAATTCACAACCAGATTTGCTCCCATTCTAGCTAAAGTCAATGCTATTTCTCTGCCTATTCCTCTACTTGCCCCCGTAACTACTGCGCATTTACCAGCAAGGGAAAAAAGATGATTATTATCCATGTTTTATTCTCCACTCCTATTATTTAAACTTTCTAAAGTTTTATTTAATGATTGCATATCTTCAACATTGCATATGGATGCTTTTCTATTTATCCTTTTTACAAATTTGCTTAAAGATTTACCTGGTCCAATTTCAACGAATGTATCTACTCCCAAATCTATCATGTTTTTAATTATATCTTCCCAATATACTGATGACATAACCTGCCTTATTAAATTATCCTTTATATTAGAAATATGCTCTATTTCTTTACCATTTACATTTGTAAATACCGGCACTTTCATGTCATTAAGATTAATGTTTTCTAATTCCCTTTTCAGTTTTATGGATGCAGATTTCAGCATAGATGAATGAAAGGGTCCGCTAACAGTAAGCATTACTGTTTTCATGGCTCCTTTTTCTTTTGCTCTCACACAGGCCTCTTTTACTGCCTTAATTTCCCCGGCAATTACTATCTGCCCTGGGCAATTAAAATTTGCTGCTTCAACTACACCTATATGGCTGCATTCATTACATGCTTCTAATACTTTATCCCTTTCCAATCCTATAATTGCCGCCATGGTTCCAATTCCTTCAGGAACTGCTTCCTGCATATACCTTCCCCTTTTTTTAACCAGGGATACTGCAGTTTCAAAATCAAAAACATTACTGCAGACTAATGCAGAATATTCTCCTAAACTTAATCCAGCGCAGCAGTCCGGGTTTATCCCTTTTTCCTGAAGTGCCTTTAATGCTGCAATGCTTACAGTTAATACTGCAGGCTGAGTATTTTCAGTGCTGTTAATTAATTCCGCCGGCCCGTTAAAACAAATACCGCTGATACTAAATCCCAGAGCTTTATCAGCCTCTTCAAAAACTTTTCTGCTGACCTGAATGTTTTCATACAATTCTTTTCCCATGCCAACGTACTGAGCTCCCTGGCCTGAAAATAAAAATGCTATCTTTCCCATAAAGCCTCCATAAAATTATTCTGTAACTAATTTACAGGATTTCATAAATAATTTTTCTGTTTCATCAAAGATTTCAGTAATAATTTCTTTGCAGCTTTGCTCCTTAGTAATTAAACCTGCAATTTGGCCTGCCATTACAGAACCATTATCAATATCACCATCTTTTGCTGCTTTACATAAAGCCCCTGTTCCCAATTTCTCAAGTTCCTCTGCAGGAGCCCCTTCCTTTTCCAATAACTGAAACTTTCTTACTAATCTGTTTCTAAGCACTCTCACAGGGTGTCCTGTTGACCTTCCTGTAACCTGAGAGTCTATATCCTTTGCTGCCAATATCTTTTCTTTGTAATTTTTATGTACTGTACATTCATAGGCAACTAAAAATCTTGTTCCTAACTGAACTCCAACTGCTCCTAACATGAAAGCTGCAGCAACTCCCCTTCCGTCTCCAATTCCACCAGCTGCTATTACAGGAATGTTTACAGCATCTACAACCTGAGGTACTAAAGTCATAGTGGTTAGTTCTCCTACATGTCCACCAGACTCTCCGCCTTCTGCAATAACTGCATCTACTCCTGACCTTTCCATTCTTTTTGCTAAAGCTACTGAAGCTACAACTGGTATAACTTTTATTCCATGTGCTTTCCACATATCTATATACTTTCCTGGATTTCCTGCTCCTGTAGTAACTACTTTTACTCCTTCTTCACATATCAGCTTTGCCATTTCTTCAGCCTGCTCACTTAAAAGCATAATATTTACTCCAAATGGTTTGTCAGTTAACTGCTTAGCCTTTCTAATTTCGCCTCTTACCCATTCAATAGGCGCATTTCCTGTAATTATTCCTAGTCCCCCAGCATTGGATACTGCCGCTGCTAAGGAGCTGTCAGCTATCCATGCCATTCCACCTTGAATAATAGGATATTTTATTCCAAGCATATTGCACAATTGACTATGAATCATAATTTTCCTCCTACCAAATCTTTTTATTCTTCAATCTTACTTTCAACAAAATTAACTGCATCTCCAACAGTTTTTATTTTTTCTGCATCTTCAATTTGTACATCAAATTCTTCCTCAATCTCTATTATTATTTGAAATAAATCAAGTGAGTCTACTCCCAAATCTTCAAATGAAGTTTGAAGTTTGATTTCATCTTGGCTTACCCCTAGCTGATCAACTATAATTTTTCTTATCTTTTCAAATATCATTTTTTTACTCCTCCTAAAAAATTATTACCTGAATAAACATCAATTCCATTGAAATATTGCTCCGCCATAAGTTAAGCCTCCCCCGAAGCCAACAAGCATGATCTTATCCTTTGGCTTTAGCATGTTGCTGCGAACTAAATCATCCAAAGCTATTGCTATACTGGCTGCTGAAGTGTTACCAAACTTATTTAGATTCACAAAGAACTTTGAAGAATCTATTTTTAATCTCTTTGCTGTAAAGTCTATAATTCTTAAATTTGCCTGATGGGGTACTATATATTTAATATTATCAATGCTTTCTCCGGACTGCTCCAGCAGCTTTTTTATAGTTTCTCCCATTGCGTTTACTGCAAATTTAAATATCTCCTTACCATCCATATGAATATAATTATCATCATATAAAGCATAGCTTTTCTTTACAAAGGGATTTACAACTGGTACATTTTCACTTCTTAAATAATCCCCTTTACTTCCATCAGAGGCAGTATAAAAAGAAATTGTTTCATTATTATCAGAAGTTTTTATCACTGCCGCTCCTGCACCATCTCCAAATAATACACAGGTACTTCTATCCTTCCAATTTAAAATTTTGGACAGAGTCTCTGCTCCAATTACCAAGGCATTGCTATACCTGCCTGTAATAATAAACTGAGAAGCTGTATCTAAAGCATATATAAATCCAGTACAAGCTGCGGACAAATCAAAACATACAGCATTTACTGCCCCAATATTTTTCTGAACTATACATGCAGTTGATGGAGTAAAACAATCTGGAGTTAAAGTTGCCACTATTATTAAATCAATATCCTTAGCCTTTATATTGGCACTTTCAATAGCTTTTAATGCAGCCTTAGTTGAAATCTGTGATGTATTTTCTCCTGTACTTATGCGTCTTTCCCTTATTCCAGTTCTAGTTGCAATCCATTCATCAGTGGTATCTACCATTTTAGACAAGTCTTCGTTAGTCACCACATTTTCTGGTACGTAACTGCCCGTGCCAATTATCTGCACCTTATTCATTTTTAATCTCCTTCTTACTGCCTTTTAAATGATATTTTTCCTTAAAAAAATTATTTAATTTATCAAGAGACCTTACAAGTACTACTTCTTCTTCATGAGATAATCCCTCAATGGTTGCAAGTACCATATCATGGTGAAACTTTTCATGAATCCTGTATGCCAATTTTCCTTTTTTAGTTAACTTTATTTGCACTACTCTTCTATCCTCTTCATTTCTCATTCTTTCAACATACTGTTTTCTAACTAAATGATTAATGGCGGTAGTTAAAGTCCCTACAGTGATGTCTAATTTACCTGCTACCTCAGACATACTTTTAAGCTCGTACATTCCTATTGCATCAATTGTATGAATCTCTGTTACTGACAAATCGTTAAATGCTCCACTTTGCAGAGCCATTTGTTCAATTTCCAAAATATCATTAAATGTGTCTACCAAAAGTTCATTTAATATATTTAGACTTTTATCCACTTATATCCACCTCTTTGACTGTTCCAAACATAACCTGTATGAAATAGTCACCTAATTCAAATTTTTCGCAGCATCATTTTTTAATTCATCTATGAGGTTCTTAACACTGACAATTTTATCTATCCTATATGCATTGCTGCCAGTAAAAATCAGGGCATTATCGACATTTCCATTAACTGCATCCACAAGGGCCCTTGTTATACAGTATGGTGTTTCCTTTGGATTACATTTTTTAAGACACTGGAAACATTTATCCGGTGGAATCCTTCCCTGTTCAACTCGTTTAATAAAATCGTTTCTTATTGCTCTTCCAGGCATACCCACAGGACTTATTATAATTTCTATATCTTCTTTTTTACATTTTATATATTCTTCCTTATATTTAATATCGGCATCACACTCAAATGTGGCCACAAATCTTGTAGCCATCTGAACTCCGCTTGCCCCTAGTTTAATCAGTCTCGCTATATCTCTGCCGTCATAAACCCCGCCTGCTGCAACCACAGGAATTTTTTTATTATAAAATTCTTCAAATACTTTAACTTCATTTATTACCTCAGTTACAATATCATCTAAACTCATAGGATTATTTAAATCTTCTCTGTGAAATCCTAAGTGTCCACCTGCTTCTGGGCCTTCTACTACAATTAAATCCGGGCATCTGTTATGTCTCTTCCACATTTTACAAATAATAGATGCTGCCTTACCAGATGAAACTATTGGGGCGATTTTTATATTGCTTCCTAAAGCAAACTTTGGAAGTAATAATGGCAATCCTGCTCCTGAAATTATCAGGTCTGCATTTTCCTCAATACATGCCTTTACCATTTCACCATAATTATTTGTAGCAACCATTAAATTAACCCCAATTATTCCATTTGGGCTTATTTCCTTTGCCTTCCTGATTTCTTTTCTCAATGCTCTTATATTTGCCTCTTTTGTATTTGTAATGAAATCAGGCTCCCTATATCCTATCTGCGCCCCTGAGATTATACCAACTGCACCTTCATTTGCAACTGCAGAAGCCAACTTATAGCCTGAAATGCCTACTCCCATTCCACCCTGTATTATAGGTACACTAGCAATCAAATCTCCTATTACTAAAGGAGGTAAATTCATACGATCCTCTCCTTACACTGTTTTGATACTCAAACATTTTGATAATCAAAGTATATATTAGCAGTAAAATAAAGTCAACATATTTTTAAATTTCTTTTACATTACATCCCAATACTTAAATATTTTAACGGGTTCTCCGGCTGGCCATTTACTATTACTTCAAAATGTAAATGTGGTCCTGTGCTGTTACCAGTACTGCCTACTTGACCTATTTTATCACCTTTTTTTACATATTCATTTGTGCGTACTTCTATAAGGCTGCAATGTCCATACACTGTTTCTATGCCATTACTATGCTGAATTTTAATTACATTTCCATAACCTTCTTCATAATGTGCAGCTATGACTTTACCATCCCAGGCAGCATAAATAGGATCTCCCATTGCTGCTCCAATATCTATTCCCTTATGCTGTTTTCCCCATCTCATACCGAAATTTGATGTTATTGTTCCTAAGGCCGGCGTAAATAGCGTTACCTTCTGTGAAGCTCTTGATAGTTCTGCTCCATTTTTTACTCCTGTTACATTAAAGCAGACTAATGCTTCATTGTTTTTATCACTAAGTATGATCTTCTCAGATAAAGCATCTATAGTTGATATTTTAGATATATCTGCATTAACTTTTGCATAAGTAATTTTATTATTTAATTTATATCCTTCCAGCTGTTTTATGTTATTTTTATTTATATAATAATCTTTTACCTTATCCAGTACCTTTACTATTTCTTCCTGATTATTTAAGTATCCAATTATCTTTCCGTCAGTTTTCATGATAACAGCCGGAACTTCTATCTTTATATTGTTTTTTATTGAATTTTTCATAAATTCCGTATGGCTTAACAACTTGTAATCAATTTTAACCTGCTGGAACTTTATCTCTTCATTTATATTTATTCCTTTATGTTCATTCATTAACTGAGACTTGACTTCTTCATTTATTCTATTAAAATCTTCTTTATCTTTAACATATGCAATTGGAGTATTTTCCAAATAGACCTTCCAGGCATTTGGTTTTAATGAAATATATTCTTTAGCACAAACAGTACCTGCTATAAATAATGCTGCTATGCATATAATTTTTTTAATATCAATCTTTTTATACAAAATCAACATTCCCTTCAGTAATTTTTTTGTCATAGCTAATATTTTGCTCTAAATATGCCAAAAAATACAACTTTTATTATAAAATCTCATATGGCACTAACATTGAGATACTATACTTATTTTGATATAATTAATAGTTGTTGATACTGCTATAGTATAAATTAAGAAATGGAAAAGGAGGGGTTACGTAAAACATTTACATTATAAAGTTTTACGTGACAATGTTAATTTATGAGTACTTATGTTTTTAAAAATAATACATTTAGCTATACCCCTGTTAGTAATGTTTTTATAGATAAATTTATGCCAAAGGCCAGAGGAGAATATGTAAAAGTTTATCTTTTAGGCCTGAAATACTGTATGTCTGGGGAACTTGGTGTTAGTTCCGTAATAATGTCATCTACCCTGCATTTACTTGAAACAGATGTAATTAATGCATGGAATTACTGGGGGGATGAAGGTGTTGTTGAAATTGTTCCAGTAGACAATATGGGTAACTTCTCAATAAAATTTCTGGATTTAGACAGCTTAATGCCAGAAAAAAATGATAGTATAGATCTTCTGAAAGAATTAGATAATAATTCAGTAAAGGATATGCTGCAGGATGTGGAAAAGCTCATCGGGAGACCACTTTCCTCAAAGGAAATGTCTATGTATATAGGCTGGTCAAAAGATTATGGCTTTTCTCCGGAAATCATTCTTTTATTAGTTCAGTATTGTGCATCTAAAGGTAAGACTGACTGGAGATACATAGAGAAAATAGCCATAGCCTGGTTCGATGCTAAAATTAAAACTGTTGAAGAAGCTCAGATTTATATTAAGAAGCATGAGGATAAGTGGGTATCTATAAGAAAAATATTAGGGTACCTTGGGATAAAGGACGGAGAAGTTATGAAGCCTCAGGAAGATTTATTAACTAAATGGCTTACAATATATAACTTCCCTACAGAAATAATTTTTAAGGCTTGTGACATATGCTTTCAGAGAATTAACAAGGCCGATTTCAAATATATTGATGGTATATTAACAAGCTGGTTTAAAGATGGAATAAAAACACTGCAGGATATTGCTGTTAAGGATAATAAAAAATCATCAGGAAAAAAAGCTGTTAATTATAATAACTCTCCAAAAGATTCATTTAATAACTATGAACAAAGAGACTATGATTTTAATGCATTAGAAAAAAAATTATTAGGATGGGATAATAATGATTAAAGGATATCAAGGAGACATCTTAAAAAGCTATGAGTTAATAAGAGATGAAGAAAAAAAGCTGCTGGCTGACAGGAAAAAAGAAATATCAGAAAAGATTCCTGACATATATAATATAGAAAACCAAATTGGGAAACTTAGCATAGAACTTTCACTAGTTATGTTAAAGAATATTCCAGATAAAGATGATAAGATTAAATATTTTAAAAATAAGATAACTGAGTTAAGAATGAGAAAAACTGAATTATTAGTCAGCAATGGATATCCCATGAATTATCTGGATCTTCATTATAGATGTCCAAAGTGTAAGGATACTGGCTTTATTGGCACAGATAAATGTTCCTGTTTCAAACAGAAATTAGTTTCTCTTTACTATAAAAATTCAGATTTGTCCTCATTACTTAAAAATAACAACTTTGGCAATTTTGATTTCAGATATTTTTCGGCATCCAGGATTTCAAGTGAACCTGACAGCCCAAGAAAAAACATTGAAAAAATTCTGCAGAAAAGCTGGGACTTTATAAATTCCTTTAGTGAAAACAGTGAAAATTTATTATTTTATGGTACCTCTGGCACTGGAAAAACCTTTCTATCTCATTGTATTGCCAAAGAGCTTTTAGATAAAGGTTATTTCGTTGTTTACAGAACAGCTGATGACTTAATTCAAAATCTTAAACATATAAAATTTAACGAAGATGATCAGATGGAGTATCTATTGTTAGATTGTGATTTGTTAATCATAGATGATCTGGGTTCTGAACAAATCAGTGTATTTTCAAAAACCGAATTATTTAACTTAATTAATAAAAAACTTTTAATGGGGAAGAAAATGATTGTATCAACAAATTACAGCCTGGAGGAAATTTTAAAAAGTTATTCTGAAAGAATATCCTCAAGGCTTTTAGGCAATTTTAATTTATGCAAATTTTATGGAGATGACATACGAATTCAAAAAAATATAAAAAAGCTGTAAGTAAAACTTACAGCTTTTTTGGCGACCTAGAAGGGACTCGAACCCTCGACCTTCGGCGTGACAGGCCGACACTCTAACCAACTGAGCCACTAGGCCATAGTTATGTGGTGGGCACAACAGGGCTCGAACCTGTGGCCCTCTGCTTGTAAGGCAGATGCTCTCCCAGCTGAGCTATGCGCCCACATTATATGGTGACCTCTAGGGGACTTGAACCCCTGTTACCACCGTGAAAGGGTGGTGTCTTAACCACTTGACCAAGAGGCCATATTAAATTTAATGGTGCTGGCAGCAGGATTTGAACCCGCGACCTATTGATTACAAATCAATTGCTCTACCAACTGAGCCATGCCAGCGATATAAATGGCGACCTAGAAGGGACTCGAACCCTCGACCTTCGGCGTGACAGGCCGACACTCTAACCAACTGAGCCACTAGGCCGTAATTATGTGGTGGGCACAACAGGGCTCGAACCTGTGACCCTCTGCTTGTAAGGCAGATGCTCTCCCAGCTGAGCTATGCGCCCACATTATATTGGTGACCTCTAGGGGACTTGAACCCCTGTTACCACCGTGAAAGGGTGGTGTCTTAACCACTTGACCAAGAGGCCATATAATATATATGTTATTAGGTTTGCGCAACCCGACATAGACTATAATACAAAATATTTCCCAATGTGTCAACATATTTTTTTGTTTTTCTGATTTATTTTTGTGATAAATACCTCCAAGGTCCTTATTTATCAATACTTTACGGAACTTATCTGACAATTTAATTACTGCTGTCCAATACTCTCCATTATTATAAAAGCTGTGTCCTCTATTGCTCTCTTTGTTACATCTATAATCTTACACCCTAACCTTCTCATAAGTCTATCCGCAAAATCCAGTTCATCCAAAACCCTTTCTGCATTTGCATATTGAATTGCATGAGATGCTGCCCTCAGCTTATCAATCCTATGCTTTCTGATTTCCATCAACTGAATTGGATCTATCGTTAATCCTATTATTTTATTTCTATTAATATTAAATAATTCATCAGGAACAGGTACCTCAGGCATTAAAGGAATGTTTAGTGCTTTTATACCCTTATTAGCCAAATACATGCAAAGGGGTGTCTTTGATGTTCTTGACAGCCCAATTAATACTACATCTGCATTTTTAATACCCGAATGATCCTTACTATCATCATATTGAATGGCAAACTCCATAGCTTCAATCTTTTTATAGTACTGATCATCCATGCTCAATATTGCCCCTGGCTTATAATCCGGGACCTTATTTAAAATTCTTGCTGCCATACTAATGCATGGTCCTAATATATTAGTTATATGAATTCCCTTTTCAATACATCTTTGGACTAAAAATTCTCTTACATCAACTAATACAATAGTAGAAACCACCATTGTATTTTTAGGATCTTCTACTCTCTTTATAAAGTTATTAACTTCTTCAAAACTATTTACATATGTTATTCTTTCAACCTCAATCACGTCGCTGAACTGACTGGCCGCTGCTCTTGCAACTTGATCAGCGGTCTCACCAATAGAATCTGATATGGCATAAATCTTCAACTTTTATCCACCATCCTATTTATTATATTTCGAAAGTTCTACCAGGGCACATCCTTCAATTCCTATAATACCTTTATCTTCACAATATGACAATATGTTATCACTTTCTGCACCAGGCTGAATTAAAATATACTTTATTCCAATATCATGTGCCTGTTTTATTATATCAATTCCTATCTTTGGGCTTATACATAAATCAACCACATCAACTTTTTGTGAAATATCTTTTAGTGATTTATACACATTATCATTATTTGCTCTTGGATTCACCCCATAGGCTTTAAAACCTGCTTTTTCAAGGGATTTAAATATTCTATGTGCATATTTTTCAGGGTTAGTTATGTCTCCGGCAACTGCCCAGTTTTTAAAATTCAGAAATTCCGAAGCTTCCATAATTATTCTCCTCCTAATTATCTTTTAATTTAATTCTATTTTATTTTTCCTCAATAGGGGCTGTTGCACTAAAATAATTGGTGCGGCAGCTTTTTTACATAAAAATAAATCTTCCACTCGAAAGAGTGAAAGATTTATAGTAAAATTAACATATGAGAAAATACATTAATTCACACAAAAATTATACTTTATATCGTGGAAATTATCAATTAAAACTTCCATTAAATATTGAGTACATGATTCCCAATAATGATTCAGTGCGTTTGCTAAGTCAATTTGTAGAGGAGATGGATTTAACAGATTTATATTCGACTTATTCCCGAATAAGGGAAAATCAGGCTACGCCACGTCAGATGCTGAAGATTGTACTTTACTCCTATATGAATCATAATTATTCATCAAGAGCAATGGAGCTATCCTGCAAAAGAGATGTAAATTTCATGTACCTTTTAGAAGGTTCACCAGCACCAGATCATTCTACTTTTGCAAGATTTCGTAGTATTCATTTTGCCCCGTGCTCAGAAACAATAATGGCTGAAATGTCAAATTTTCTTTATGAGATTGGAGAAATATCAGGAGATACTATATTTATTGATGGTACAAAGATAGAGGCATGTGCTAACAAGTATACTTTCGTCTGGAAAAAAGCAGTTTCAAAAAACCTGGAGAGATTACTTTCTAAATTAGCTGATTTTGTAGCCGAATGTGAGAAATTGTATGGAATAAAGCTTGTATACGAAAACAAAGTAAAAATGAAACATGTAAAAAAGCTACGCAAAAAGCTTTACGCCTTGAAAAAGGAAGAAAATATTGAATTTGTACATGGATGTGGTAAAAGGAAAACTCCTATTCAACGTTCTATTGAAAAACTTGAGGAATACCTTAGAAAGTTAAAAGAATATACACAGAAAATCCATACCTGCGGTAAACGTAATAGCTATTCCAAGACAGATAAAGATGCAACCTTTATGAGGATGAAAGAGGATGCTATGAAAAATGGTCAGTTAAAACCAGGTTACAATGTTCAGAATGGAGTAGATTCCCAATATATAGTATGGGTTACTGTTTGCGATAAGCCTGGGGACACAACAACATTGATTCCATTTATAAAAAGCATGGAGAATTCCTTGTACTTTAAGTATTTTAAAATTGATGCGGATTCAGGTTACGAGAGTGAAGAAAATTATCTTTATATCAAAGAAAATGGACAGCTATCATATATTAAACCAGCAAATTATGAAATATCAAAAACAAGAAAATATAAACATGATATAAGCAGAATAGAAAACATGGATTATACTGAATTGGGCGATTATTATACTTGCAAAAATAATAAGAAACTAACAGTAAATAAAATAGTAAAAAGGAAAAGTAAGACTGGCTATATAAGTGAAAAAACAATCTATACTTGTGAGGACTGCAGTAACTGTGTTTACAAGAGTAAATGCATAAGAGGACATAACTGTAAAACGCCATTAGAAGAAAGGGTTAAAAATCTTGAGACTTCAAAACTATTCAACATGCTTCGCAAAGAGGATCTTGAAAGAATTATAAGTGATGATGGTTGCGAGTTGAGAATGAATCGAAGTATTCAAGCCGAAGGCTCTTTTGGAGAGATAAAACAGGATATGGGATTTCGTAGATATCTATGCAAAGGTAAAAAGAATGTTTTGGCAGAAAGTATTTTGTTAGCAATGGCACATAATATAAATAAGCTACATAATAAAATTCAGTTAGATAGAACTGAAACGCATCTTTTTCCACTTAAAAAAGGTGCATAATTATCAAACTTTAAAATTTTAAAAACTCTGCAAATCAAAAAAAGCCTTAATATGAAAGGCTTATTAAAGTGCGTCTTTTTTTAATTATCAAGCTCATTGGGGACTAAAATATCATTAAATTTTCTATAAAACACAAAAAAAATGCTGCCGCGTTAGCATATTTTTTTATGCTAATGCGACAGCCCCATAATTAATTGGATAATAATAGTATATCCTGCTTATTGCCACCTATGACACTACAGACATTTCTCAGTGCTTTTTTATATATATTTATATTACTTTGCTGCTCTTTAATCTTTTTATCAGCTTCATCTATGAACAATAAGCAGCTGTCAATAAACTCACTTAAATCTACATCCTTTATGGTTACGTTAAAATTCTTACCAAACTTTGTACCATTTGCAAAAATTCCAAGAGGAATACTTTCATTTATCATTATGAATATTTTTTTCCTCCAGATTCCTTTTTTTATAAATTCAAAATCATCTTCTAATACATCTATAGATGTAATCTTTTCACCTATTTTATCTTCAATAAGCTTTATAATAACTGAGTAAAATGCTAAGCTTATTCCCTTATTTAATTTTATTTTAATTATATCCTTTAATTGATATATACTTTACAAAGTATATAGTTGGAAATTCACTATAAATTAATAGTATTATATGTTAAAATACAGTATAACTTACTTGTAAACTTTTAACTTATAACTCATAACTTATAACTCTTAACTTTTAACTCTTAACTCATAACTCTTAACTTTCAACTGAATAAGGTGGTGTATAAATTTGTTCCATAAAATTATCATTATTGGTGCCGGAGCTTCTGGAATAATGGCAGCAATTACCTGCAAGGACTTTGGGGAAGACGCAGCTATTATTGAGGGACAAAACAGAATTGGCAAAAAACTTTTAATTACAGGGAATGGCAGGTGTAACATTTCCAATATTAACACCAAACCGTCCAGATACCATAGCCATAACAAAGATTTTTTCATACCTGTTTTAGAGGCCTTTAACTGCCGCGACACGAAGGAATTTTTTGAAGGCTTAGGATTACCTCTAACCACACTTGATGACGGCAAAATGTATCCTATGAGCTTACAAGCATCATCTGTAATTGATATACTTAGATTTTCATTAGATGAAAGATCAATTCCTATATATTTAAATACAAATGTAATTGAGATAGAAAAGTTAAGCAAAGGTTTTAAAATAATAACAAATTCTAATGAAGAATTCACCTGTGAAAAGGTTATTTTAGCTTCAGGAGGAACCTCAGCATCAAATACCGGCTCCAATGGCTCTGGATATAGACTTGCTAAAAAGTTAGGACACGAAATTATTACTCCAATACCAGCCCTGGTTCAGTTAAAATTAAATTATGACCATTTAAAAGCACTGTCAGGTGTTAAATTTAACGGATTTGTAGAAATATACATAGATAATAACCTAAAAGGTAAGGATTTTGGAGAAATCCTTTTTACTGACTACGGCATATCAGGTCCCCCTATTCTTCAATTGAGCAGAATTGCCTCTTTGGGAGTATTTAATAAAAGTCATGTTACAATAAAACTGGACTTAATACCAAATCTATCAGATGAAAATCTCAAAGATTATTTATATAACCATTTTGGTATATTCAGCTACAGATCTGTAATGGATTCCTTTATAGGTATAATAAATAAAAAAATAATCCCCATTCTTTTAAAGCAGGCTGGGGTTTCTGATATTCATAAGCCTTGTATGGATTTAACATGGCAGGAGAAGTCTAAAATTATTACATTGCTAAAGCATTGGGAATTTCAAGTTACAGACACTAATTCCTTTAGTAATGCTCAGATAACAGCTGGCGGTGTTAATACTAAACAGGTTAACAGTTCCACTTTGGAATCTAATATTGTGAAAAACTTATTTTTTTGTGGTGAAGTTCTGGACGTGGATGGAGACTGCGGTGGATTTAATCTTCAATGGGCATGGAGCTCAGGATTTGCTGCAGCAAAATCTGCCTGTAATAAATAAAGAGGTCAATTTATATGACCCCCCTTTATTTATTACTTGTCCAATTTGTTTCCATTATGGTTAGCTCAGTACCATTATTGCCTTCTATTTTATGTTTGCATAAAATAGTTCCATCCTGGTTATCTATAACCTGTACCTTTGACTTTACAATATCTCCATAGGTTGTCTCTTTTTCGTATGTAACTATTATATTGTTTAAAGAATGGTCCAATACGATTTCCTTTGGTACGGTTTCCAATGCCCAGGCCACATAATTAACATTATTTACATGCTTATTTGTATCAATATCGCTGTATCTGACATTAAATGTCTTTTCATATTGTGTTTGTTCCGGTGACTTTATTTTTTTAATTTTTACATCTGCATTGTCATCTTTTGAAATGCCATAAGCCAAATACATATCATCTGAAATTCTAATGGGTTTTCTTTTTTCAATGTCAATTAAAAACCAGACTGAATCAGCAGTCATAATTAAATCGTCCTTTGAATCATATACCTCATATTTTCTATAACCAAAAAACTTATTAAATGAACTTGGAACAGTTTTTATTCTTATTATTTCTTCCAGAAGAGGATACCTTTTTATATTTATGCTCCATTTATATAATACCCATGTTTTCTTGCGTTCTGCCATATAATCAATACCAACATTAAAATCTTCACTTTGATGATTTACTATATCATTGAAGAAATTCATTAAACTTGTAAGTAAAAGTCTCTTTTTATAATCGATTTCATAATAATGTATCTCATATTCCTTAGTTGTTACTTTACCGCTCATTTTATACCCCCCTAAATAGATTTTAAAGTAAATCAACGTATAGTAATATAATATCAAATATACTAAGCAATCTAAATGAAATTAGAATTTGTTTACAAAAAAATAATAAAAACAGAACATATACGTTCTGTTTTTATCTATAGCGTGGAATTACTTATTTAATGCCTGTAGTAATTCCTCTATATTCATTCCATGTACCATAGCAGCTTCTTCTAATGTTTCAGCCTGTGAAGCTGGACATCCTATGCATCCCATTCCAAATTCCATTAGAGTTTCAGCTGAATTAGGGAAATTTCTCACTATTTCACCTATTGTCATTTCCTTGGTAATTTTCATATTATCAACCTCTCTTTTATTAACAAAATGAATGTATTATAATTATACATCATTTATCCATTAATTCAAGTAGGCACTTTTTCCATTCTTAGTACCAAAATAGAAATCTATAATTTTGATATCTTCATTGTCTGATCTCTTCTTGGGCCCACTGAAACTATTGATACTCTGGTTCCTGTAAATTCCTCTATCTTTTTAATATATTTTTTGGCGTTATCTGGAAGCTCATCAAAGCTTCTTGCATTAAGTATACTTTCATCCCATCCCTGAAATTCTTCAAAAACGGGTTCGCATAAAGCTATATCTTCAAGACTAGCTGGAACATAATCAATTATCTGACCCTTAAATTTGTATCCAACACATACCTTTATCTTATCAAGACCTGCTAAGGTATCTATTTTAGTAACAGCAAAACTTGTTAATCCAGACACTCTTGCTGAAGTCTTTAAAATAACAAGGTCAAGCCATCCGCATCTTCTTGCTCTTCCTGTTGTTACTCCAAATTCATGTCCTTTTTCTCTTATCCAATCACCAGTTTCATCTAAAAGTTCAGTAACAAAAGGTCCCTTTCCTACTCTTGTAGTATATGCCTTTGCAATACCAACAGCATTTGTAACCATTGTTGGTCCTATACCAGCTCCTATGCATACTCCACCTGCTATGGTGCTTGATGATGTAACATAGGGATAAGTGCCATAGTCTATATCTAATAGAGTTCCCTGGGCGCCTTCAAATAATACCTTTTTATTTTCTTTTATTT
This sequence comes from Clostridium sp. JN-9, assembly GCF_004103695.1. Taxonomy (NCBI): domain Bacteria; kingdom Bacillati; phylum Bacillota; class Clostridia; order Eubacteriales; family Clostridiaceae; genus Clostridium; species Clostridium sp. JN-9. The sequence goes on from NZ_CP035280.1 coordinate 3,191,725, forward strand.
TATTATAAACTATTACTGATGAGTCCTTAACAAAAGGCCTTAGCATATCAGCATATTCCATATAATCATTATAAATTTTATCAAAACTTAAAGGTTCTTCATTGTACACCTTGCATATAATATTATTTTTATCTTCAATGTTTATAGAAAGCTTTTCCTTAAATACTTCTTTATGCATTAAGTCGCATACTCTAATTCCGCTTCTCTCCATTTTATCTGTATAGCATGGTCCTATTCCCTTACCGGTAGTTCCTATATCTCTTTTTCCTCTTGCTCTTTCCTTTATACCATCCATAACTTTGTGATATGGCATTATCAATTGAGCTCTGTCACTTATTATTAAGTTTTCCGGAGTAACGGATACTCCAAGACCCTGTAAGTATTTTATCTCTTCAAATAAAGCTTTAGGATCTAATACTACACCATTTCCTAATATATTCAGCTTATCCTTATACAATATACCTGATGGTACCAAATGAAGCTTATATTGTTTATCTCCTACTTCAACTGTATGACCAGCATTATTACCACCTTGAAATCTGACAACTACATCGGCATTTTCTGCCAGGTAATCAGTCATTTTACCTTTACCTTCGTCGCCCCATTGAGCTCCTAATACTATTAATGATGACATGATTCATTCCTCACTTTCGTTAGTTAAACCTTTTTTCACATTATGCACTAAAATTTTAATTATTATCAGCTTTCCTTTTTATTTATGCTTCTAGCCACTACAACACCAGTTACAGATGCCTGCATTAATCCTCTGGTTATACCGGCACCATCTCCTATAGTATAAAAATTACTTATAGGTGTTTCAAATTCCTTATTGGTGTGGAACTTACTAGAATAGAACTTAACCTCAACACCATATAATAAAGTATTCTTGCTATAAAGGCCAGGAGCTATTTTATCAAAAGCCTTAAGTGCCTCTACTATGGAAGTCAGATGTCTTTGAGGAAGCACAAAACTTAAATCTCCCGGAACTGCTGACTTAAGTGTAGGTATTGTAGTTGATTTTTTAAGTCTTGCTGCATCTGTTCTCCTTCCATTTAATAAATCTCCTAATCTTTGCACCATAATAGGTCCACCTGTAAGCATATTTCCAAGCTTAGCTATATATTTACCATAATCAATTGGCTGATTAAAAGGCTCAGTAAATGTAGTAGAAACCAGCATTGCAAAATTAGTATTATTTGTTCTCAGCTCTTTTTCAGAATAACTATGTCCATTAACCACAGCTATTTCCCCATCGTAGTGTTCTTCTGAAACAACTCCGCCAGGGTTCATACAAAATGTCCTTACTTTGTTATCAAAAGTATCCGAATAATAAACCAGTTTTGCTTCATATAAATCTTTAGTTAAATGATCCATAATTGAATTTGGGACTTCAACTCTCACCCCAATATCTACTGCATTATTGGTGGTTAAAAGCTTTAGCTTTTTTGCCTCATCTGCTAACCATTCTGCTCCGCCTCTGCCTGGCGCTGCAACAACATAATTAGCTTCAACTGTAGTTTCACCCTGTTTGTTATTTAAAACTACACCTTTGACTTTGTTATTTCCCACTATTATATTTGTAACCTCAGTTAACTCGAAAAATTCAGTATTTGTATTATCCATTAGATGGTGATACATCTTTTTTAAAACTTCATAAGCAAGTTCTGTTCCCAAGTGTCTCACAGCACATTCAATAAGGCGTATATTGTGCTTACTTGCTTCATATTTTATTTTATCAACATTTTCGTTGTTTAATCCATATACAGTTTTATTTGCCCCAAATTGAAGATATATATCATCACAATATTTTATTAACTTTTTAGCTTCATCTTCAGAGTAGTACTCTAATATTCTTCCGCCTACCTCAGGGCTTAGCGACAATTTGCCATCTGAGAACGCACCTGCTCCGGACCATCCAAATGTAATGCCGCAGGGCTTACAATTTACACATTTACCTGTAGTTCTGGCCGGACAACTTCTTTTTTCAATATTTCTTCCCTTATCAACAATTAAAACACTAAGCTTAGGATTTAATTTTGTAACCTCAAGGGCTGTAAAAATACCAGCAGGACCAGCACCGATTATTACTATATCATAATATTTTTTCAAAGCGCATCCCTCCTTCAATATGTTATCAAAACAAAGTTACTAAGTCAATAAAATTCCGAATATTATTCTGTTTATTTATTATATAATTCGTATATATTGAGTTTTATAATTTATATTGGTAAACTTATATATACTTATAATTTAGGCAATACTATAAAAAAACAAAATAAAACGGGGTGATTTAAATGAATATACCCAATGCACTTACACTTTTTAGATTATTTTTAGTTCCAGTTTTTGTGCTTGTATTTTTTTCAAACATTCAAAATAACTTAATAATATCTGTAATTATATTTCTTTGTGCAGGCCTTACCGATATATTAGATGGTTATATTGCAAGAAAATATAATTTAATTACAAAATGGGGTATGGTAATTGATCCTTTAGCAGATAAATTAATGCTGGTTACAGTATTAACCTGTCTGGTTATTAAATCATATATACCACTATGGATTTTAATAATTATTGCAGTTAAGGAATTATCTATGGTTGCTGCAGGGATTATTTTATATAACAGGAATATAGTAATACCTTCAAATGAATTTGGTAAAATAACTACAATAATGTTTTATATATCTATATTTGCCTTAACAGTAAATAAAACCTTAGGCAGATATTTAATCTACCTGTCTGTACTTGGAGCTTTAATTACATTTATAAATTATCTTTTAATATATTTAAATGGAATATCCAGTGAAAGAATATAATCACTTCTCTTTTTTATATATAAAAGTGCTTTTTTTTAAACCCAAAATATAATATAATAGTCCTATGGTAAATTATTACAAAGAGAAGGTTATTTATGAAAAACTTAAAATACTATATAATTCAATTAGTCATCACTTTGCTCATTGCAATTATTGTTTCATTAATAATTACAGTTCCTAAAGTTGAAGGGACATCAATGAATCCTACATTGAATGAATCAAATTTATCTAATGATAGGATTATAGTTGAAAAAATAAGCACTATGAGACATGATTTAAAAAGAGGTGAAGTTGTTATTTTTAAGCCCTATAGAAATAACAATACTTTGTATATAAAAAGAATCATCGGACTCCCTAATGACATTATTGAAATTAAAAATAATTTTGTTTATATAAATGGTATTAAGCTGAATGAAAGCTATTTAAAACCTAATACTTTAACAGATCCCAAAATGGAAGTACATGTGCCTGACGATTGTATTTTTGTTTTAGGCGATAATAGAAGTGTTAGTAAAGACAGCAGACTTTTAGGATGTATCCCCATAGAAAATGTTGTTGGCCATGCCATGTTTAAATTTAATATAAAAAATCTGCAGTTTGGGAGTTTAGATACATATAAAGCCCCATAAATCTGCTCCCATATTTAATCATGCAATTCTGTCATTAAAAATATTTTAATTTTTAGAATATTCAGTTGACTTATTTCTAAGTTAATGATAGAATACAATTAAGAAGAAACAATGTTTCTTCCAGCAGATCCTAACTCATATTATGTTATGTAAATTAAAAAGTAGTAGGTAAATTATAAGCATTTGATGATATCAGGATATAGTTAATAGGTAGCACAAATATAGTGTATTTGGCTAATGCTTAACCATATAACAATATCTAATATAATGCTGAAAACCATTGTTAATGTAATGTAAATCAATATACAAGTATTATATCGTAGAAAGTTAGTAGTAAATATTTTAATAAAATTATGTGTCTACAGGATATATACTTGTAATTCAGTAATCTGCAATAAACTTTTATAGTACTTTAAAAAGTATTATAAAATATGCTAGAGGGTCAGGTGATAAATATTTCTGTTGAACCAATTTTTTCTGATGAGTTAGAATTTGCTTAACCACCAATTAGTAATTAACTGATTGGTGGTTTTAATTTATTTAAATCTATTATCATAACTTTAAACTCATAATTCAATATATAGTATAAGTTATCAACATTATCCACAATACATTGTTGATAACTATTTTCAAGTAATAATAATTGGACTAAATTGAAGGTATTGAATAAATCTCCCATGAGTTATTTTGTAGTACCACCATGGAAATAGCACTCATAAACTTTATTCTGACAATAATAGATTTCCTCATATCCCTGAAACCAATCTGAAGTTCCATTGACGGAGCACCGATAAAGAAACTTTTTATCTTGAAACAATCTAGGTCCGCGAAAAGGCAGTTCTTCTGATACCATAGATAGCGCTGCTTTTAGAAAATCTCCGCTGAAGTCATCGCTTAAAACTCTCCCGCTGTAATTCATTGCATAAACAGGATTATCCTTCACCCATACAGCCTCTTCACCGGAAAACATTTCGCCGCCAAGATATGTATCAATGTACAATAGATCTCCATCCCTATACTGAAAATCATGAGAACGCGGTCTTGAACTTTCGACTTCTGCTCCTTTACCAGCGTATGTCTTTCTTTTAGCTGTAATGAGAAACTCAATAATTTTATAGTGGTTTGCAGGTACTTGAACTATTTTTTTCTGACATTCATCATCTTTTACTAAATGATCAATGGTTACAAGAAAAACTTCACTCAAACGTATCAGATTTTCAATATCAGGATATGCCTGCCCCGACTCCCACTTTGCAACTGCCTGACGAGATACATACAGCATATCTGCAAGTTCTTCCTGAGTAAGTCCTTTGCTTTTGCGAATCAACTGGAGTTTTTCAGAAAAATTCATTGTTTTGCACCTTCTTTCTTACATTTAGAATAGCGCATCCCAAGCCAAATTACCAACAGGCCGCAGTTGCATTTATGCTACTTTTAGTTTCCAATGATAACATTAATTATTATTTATCTGCTTGTTATATAATCCAGATCAAACATACCATAAGAAACAAAAAAAGTGAAAGTACTCAAACTATAACAGTTTGAATCCTTTCACTTGCTTATTTATTGGTGCTCCCGGCAGGATTCGAACCTGTGGCCTACTGATTACGAATCAGTTGCGCTACCAGCTGCGCTACGGGAGCATGACTATTCTTACCAAAATATCCATAACTAAGACAATAAATCAATATATTATTTACTCTTTTATAAGATTTACCTCTTAATTATATTCCCTAAACATATGAAATTCAAGCCTTAAGTGAAAAGTTGAAAAGTGAACATGACTTGTATTAATTGAAATAATAAAAATCCTCTTTATTTTCCAGTTTATTATTAAATAAATTGTTTAGAATAATTTATAGCATAGTATCATATTTTATCTTCATCTTTCGTCTAATATCTTCTTCCTATAGACTTTGACTTTCTTTGACCTTTATATTACTATGTATATGTAATAAAGATAAAGATAAAAAGAACTTAAAAATCTTTATCAAAACAAAATATATGATTTATGGGAGGTTATATATATGTTTGATTTAGTACCTTTTAGAAGAAATAATAATTCATTATCAAGAGGTGATTATTTTGATGAGTTTATGAATAACTTCTTTGGCGATGATTTTCTAGCTCCTGTAGGTTTTACAGGTATGGGTAATGGTTTTAAGGTAGATTTAAAGGAAAATGAAGATTCTTATATGATTGAAGCTGATTTACCTGGAGTAAATAAAGATTCAATAAATGTTGAATATAAAGATAATTATTTAACAGTTGGTTCAAAACGTGAAGATAACTTCGAAGATAACAAAGATAATTATCTTAGACGTGAAAGAAGATATGGAGAATTTAAGAGATGTTTTTATATAGATAATGTTAAGGAAGACCAAATAAAAGCATCATTTAAAGATGGAGTATTAAAAATCAATCTGCCAAAATCTGAACCAGGAGTTAATAAATCCAGAAAGATTAATATTGAATAATCATCTTGTAAAAACAAAATCCTTGTATATTATTTTACAGGGATTTTGTTTTGCAATAAATTAATCTCTATGAATTACATCTAAATTGCCAAATTTACTGAACTGACCAAGCCAAGCCAGCTTTACTACGCCTGTTGGACCGTTTCTTTGTTTTGCAATTATACATTCAGCCACATTTTTTTCTTCTGTTTCCTTGTTGTAATACTCATCTCTGTATAAGAACATTACTATATCCGCGTCCTGTTCTATAGATCCTGACTCTCTTAAATCTGAAAGCATTGGTCTATGATCAGTTCTCTGTTCTGGAGCACGAGACAGCTGTGAAAGTGCAATTATTGGGCAATTCATTTCCTTTGCCAGCGCTTTTATGGATCTTGATATTTCAGAAACCTCCTGCTGTCTGCTTTCAGAGCCCCTGGTACCTGACATAAGCTGTAGATAATCTATTACTATCATATCAATACCATATTCTATTTTTAATCTTCTGCACTTTGACCTCATTTCCATAATATTTATACCTGGAGTATCATCGATATAAATTTTAGCTCCACCTAGAGGGCCTGAGGCCTTAGCTATATTTTCCCAATCCCTATCATCCAGATCTCCTGTTCTAAGCTTTAACATATCTACATTTGCCTCAGCGCATAGAAGTTTATAGGCTAATTGTTCTTTTGACATTTCCAAAGAAAATACAGCCACACTTTTCCCGGCTCTTAATGCTGCATTTTCTACAAGATTTAACGCAAAGGTTGTTTTACCCATTGAAGGTCTTGCTGCAACTAGTATCATATCTGACTTTTGAAAACCTGATGTTTTAGCATCTAATTCTGTAAAACCTGATGGAATTCCAGTTGTTTCGCCTTTGTTATTAAAAAGTCTTTCTATTTCAGCAAAACCTCTCTCAAGAACAGTACTCATTGGCTCAAAATCAGAAGTACTTCTATTATCTGCAATATTGAATATTTTTTTCTCTGCAAAGTCAAGTACAGAAGCTACATCATCCTGCTTGTTATAGCTGTTATTTATTATTTCTGATGAGGACCTGATGAGCTTTCTGAGAATTGACTTATCCTTAACAATTTTAATATATTCCTGAACATTTGCAGTGGTTATAATAGATGTATAAAGTCCACTTATATATGTAACTCCCCCTACTCCTTCTAACAAATTTTTTGATTGAAGATTTTCGGAAAGTGTAACCATATCAACAGCTATATCTTTTTGATAAAGTTCCTTTATTGTACTAAAAAGTATTTTATGAGCATCTTTATAAAAATCATCTTCTGACAAACTCTCAACTGCCTGAGCTATAGAAGTTTTATCTGCAATCATTGCACCTAATACACTCTGCTCTGCTTCAATATTATGGGGCATACTTTTAAGCGGTGAATCCATTTACAGCACTTCCTATCAACTAGGAAACTAGCTTTTTAGCACATAATGCTAAAAAACTAGTTTCATTAATTCTTCTATATTTCCCACGCACTTAACTTCAATATCATTAAGACCATGAGGAATCTCTTTTTCATTATCATTAGGAATAATAACAAGCTTTATTCCTTTTCTTCTGGCACCATATATTTTTTCAAATATTCCGCCTACTGGTTTAATATTTCCTCTAAGTGATATTTCTCCTGTTACAGCTATATCCTGCTTTATTGGCTTGTTCAATAGTGCACTTATAATACATACTGTAATTGCAGCACCTGCTGATGGTCCGTCAATTTTACCGCCGCCTATTACATTTACATGAATATCATAGTCATTTATATCTTTATCTGTTATTTTTCTAATAACAGATGCGGCATTAAAAACTGAATCCTTTGCCATACTCCCGGCGGTATCGTTAAATCTCACTGTTCCCTTTCCCTTTGACTTTGCCTCAAAAACTGCAGCTTCAATTTCTATTGTAGAACCAATATAGCCGCTGACACCTAGTCCATATATATGTCCTATTTCAAATGGCTTATCATTATTAATATTTTCAAGCTGCACCAATCTGCTTATACCAATTACTTTATCTAAATCTTCCATAGTAATCTTATTAATCTCGCCGCTATCATTATTATTAAGTGCAAAACCATAAACATCGGATAATATATTAACAGCTTTTCTTCCTTCAATAGTATACCTGCTGATAGCTTCGGAAACTCCGGCCTCTAATTCAATATTAAGTTTCTGTGCTGCATTTTTTACTATTTTTTCTATATCCTTAGCTGAAAGAGGCTCAAAGTAAACCTCTGTACATCTGGATCTTAATGCAGGACTAATTTCATGAGGCTCTTTGGTAGTTGCTCCAATTAATATAAAATCTGCAGGAGCTCCATTTTCAAACAAATATTTAATATATTTAGGTGTATTCTCGTCCTCAGGATCATAGTATGAAGATGAAAACTCTACTCTTTTATCTTCTAAAACCTTTAATAATTTATTTTGAAGTATTTCATCTAATTCACCTATTTCATCAATAAATAAAACTCCGCCATGGGCATCCGTAACCAATCCTGGTTTTGGCTCTGGTATGCCAATTTCCGCCAGATCCCTTTTACTTCCCTGATATATAGGATCATGGACTGAACCTAATAATGGATTGGTTATCTCCCTTGGATCCCATCTAATGGTAGTTCCATCAACTTCAACAAACTTTGCTGTTTTAGAAAATGGAGTATGCTTACGTTTCTTTGCCTCTTCTAAAGCCAGTCTGGCTGCTGTTGTTTTTCCTACTCCAGGTGGACCATATAAAATTATATGTTGTGGATAAGGTGATGCTATCTTTGAAATAAGTGCCTTTATTGCCCTTTCTTGTCCAACAATTTCATCGAAACTTTCTGGTCTAAGCAATGTTTGGACATTTCTAGATAGTTTTTTTGAATCCATAACCTTTAATTGAGCATACTTTTTTAGAGTTTTTGAGTTTTCAGGACCTTTTCGCTTTTTTATAACGCTAAGTCTGATTTCCTCCATATACTTATCCTGCTTTTCAATTAGCAGTCTCTCAACTTGGGATTCTATTTTATTTTGTACATATCGTTTTGCCAAAGCCTCGGATATCCATTTATTTGTATCATCAATAGCTGCATATAATTCTTTTTTACCTGGAACAATTTCTAAACCCTTGCCGTCACTTATTATTTTATTTATTCCATATATTCTGTCGCAGGCATCATCACTTTTTATAAATCTTTGCAGCTTATATTTTGTAATTCTCGCCTTTAAAGTGGATTCTTTTATTAAATTTTTTACAATTTCATACATAATGCTTATTTGTGTGTCTAATGGCACTGTATCAGGAATGTCCTTTCCTATAAAATCAGTATACTGTGATTTCAAAGTTATCCTCCTTTTATAATTCTGTGATAACCACTTTCACTTTAGTAGAAATTTCAGGATAGAGCTTTATTTCTACATCATAACTACCAAGTTGCCTTATGGTTTCTACAACAATTTTTTTCTTATCAATTTTTAGATTATATTGTTTATTCAATTCTTCTGAAATATCTTTACCAGTAATTGATCCAAAAAGTCTGCCATTCTCCCCGCATTTTACTGATAACTTTATTTCCTTACCTTTAATTTTCTCTGCTAATTTTTGAGCTGCTTCAACTTCTGCTAACTTTTTTCTTCTTTCAGCTTCATTTTTATTATTTAATATGTGCATATTTACTTCGTTTGCTTCTTCAGCCAGCTTTCTAGGAAATAAGAAATTTCTGGCATAACCATCTGAAGCATTTACAACTTGACCTTTCTTTCCAACATTTTTAACATCTTTTAATAATATAACTTTCATATTATTCACCTTCCCTTAAGTATTTCTCTATAGCTTGTTTTAGTAATTCAATAGCTTCTTCAAGCTTTTTATCTGAAATTTTTGTACCAGCCATAGTCATGTGCCCTCCACCGCCAAGTGTTTCCAGTATTATCTGCACATTAATATCACCAAGGGATCTTCCACTTATATATATATCCTCTCCTATTGTAACAAAAACAAATGAAGCTTGAATACCTGTAATATTTAGTAGCTCATCCGCAGCTTGTGCAGCCAATACAGTATCTTCTATTTCTGGTGGACATACTGCAATTGCAATATTGTTTTTAACTACAGCTGATTTTATTATATCAGCTCTTTTTAAATATGTGTCAAGATCATCTGAAAAAAGTTTTTTAACATCTATAGTATCAGCACCTAGTTTTCTCAAAAATGATGCTGCTTCAAATGTTCTTACACCAGTTTTAAAATAAAAATTTTTCGTATCTACGCATATTCCCGCCAGCAGTGCTTCCGCTTCTACAGGCTTTAGCTTTGGCTTTTCCAGCATATATTGAATCATTTCTGTAACTAATTCACAGGTTGAAGATGCATATGGTTCTATATAGCTTAATAATGCTCCTTCTAAATAATCTGTTGATTTTCTGTGGTGATCTATTATCACCAGCTTTTTAAATGATTCAACTAACTCCAGATTTTGAACATATCCTTTGTTGTGAACGTCTAAAACTATGAGTAAGCTATTGTCGTCTTTAGTTTCCATGCATTTTTTACTATCAATAAAGGCAGAATCATAATCAGCTTCACTTTTTAATTTATCCATCATTCCCTTTATACTATTATTAGTACCATCTAAAACTATATAACATTCTTTATTTAACGCTTTTATTGTACTATAAATACCTACTGCTGCCCCTAAGCAATCTATATCAGGATTAATATGGCCATGTATATACACATTACTGCTTTCATTTATCAGATCAACTAAGGCATGAGCAATAACCCTGGATCTCACTTTAGTCCTTTTCTCTATTTCTCTTGTCTTTCCTCCATAAAAATCAAGTTTTTCACCGCTCTTTACTATAGCCTGGTCTCCACCCCTGCCAAGTGCCAGTTCTTTTGCAGAAACTGCGTAACTTTCGTTATTGAATGGATTACCTCCGTTTCTGCCAACACCAACACTAAGTGTTACAGTAAGTTTATTTCCCATACTGATTTCTCTCATACTGTCTAATATTTCAAATCTTTTTTTCATTTCTTCTTCAACATATTTGTTTTGTAATGTCAAAACATATTTATTTGAAGAATATTTTTTTACCATAGCATTTAAACCTTGGGCATAACTATTAATTGTTCTTTCTATTTCTGCAATTAATAATGGTTTTTTGTCTTCCTCAGTACTTTTTATAACTTCATCTAAATTATCAACTTCAATCAGCATAACTGCCTCCTTATTTGACTCTACGCTGTTAATTAAGTTAAATACATCTGTAACATCATAAAAGTAAAGGAGCATAATTTTATCATTAAGATTTTTATAATCTCCAAGATCTATTAAATTTGTATATATATTAAAGTACTTTTCGTTTAATTTAACATATTTAAATACAGTTTTTTTCCCATCCATAGCTAATTTTAAGTTAAAGTCTTTCAATACATCATTTATATTAGATTCAAATATATCGCTTCCATCTAATATAGATGATAAATTTTGATTATACCACAATATATTTCCTTTGTTACCTATTATAATTAATGGAAATGGAAGCTTTACTAATGTGTTCCTTGTAGCTAAATCAAGCTTTGAAGAAAAATCCTCTATGAACTTTTTCCATTCATATTTTTTTTGTTTTGTATTTTTTACGTTATATAATACAAGCAGTCCATATAAAGCAATTGCTATTCCTCCAATATATATATGTCCATATAAAAACAATATAAATATTAATACAGCTATGGACACCATATATATTTTATTCTCAGTTATAAAATAATTGTATTTATTATCCATTACTAAGCCCCCAGCTATTCTAATTTTCCTCGTCTTAAAGGGTCTAATTTTCTAAAATCCATAATAATATCGGCTAGTCCTGCGTACATATAAATTACCGAAAATGGCTGTTGTAAAACTGTAAAAATTATTATAAAAACTACAACTGCCTTGGATATATTAAATTTTCTTCTAAGAAAAAAGGTTAATAGTGAGATACCGTCAAGTATAAGTGCAATCTGAAGTAATACCTGCGAGGTAGTTACTATATATTCATAGCCGGATATTTTATATTTAGACAGCACTATACCTAGTAGCAAAAGGGTCACTAATACTACTCCTATTCTGCTGTTTAAATATATTTCCGTAAAAGGCCTCATTTCTTTCATATTAAATCTAAACTTTTTTAATATCATGCTGGTAATCTTATAGCTAAGAAATGCTGATACTAATCCACCAATTATTAAAAATGAAGGTATAAGATGCATCACAAATTCTGGTGTAAATAATTTCATAGTATCTTGTAAAGGTTTTATCTGCTCAGCAGTTATCCCAAAATTTTTGTAAATTTTAATTGCTGAATCCATCGACTCATTCAGCATTTTTAAGCCTGCAGTAATAAAACCCATTAATCCTCTTTTATCAATAAAGTTTAAATAAACTGTGTAATCAATAACAGTACCTAATGCTGAAGCTGCAGAAAGTAAAATAATTGTAATACCAGCTTTCATGTCTTTTTTTATACAATATCCTAATGTCAGCCCAGTTAATCCAAATACTACTGCAGATGTAAGACCTCTTATAGGATCATATGTTAATCCAACTAATATGCCGCTGACCAATACTGCTGACAACGATACTTTAAAATTATGCCTTAAATATAATACTGTTACAGGTATGGGAAGCAGAAAAGTGCCAAATATCGAGAACCCTGGAACGTAAACATTTATCAGTGCTAATACAACAATTAATGCAGAAATTAATCCCGCTTCTACTATGGATTTAGTTTTAAGACTTCTGTTATCCATTACTTCCTCCGTTATTCTCTTTCCTTAATGTGAGTATATAATCTAGTTAAATCCTTGCTTTCTTTTTCAATTTCATCCTGTTCAATTATTCCTGTCTTTAACTTCTTTTTTATTTGATCATCTACAGCTGCATAAGAATATCCTAATCTGTCACTTAAAACATATAGTATTATTATTGCCCCGGAAATACATTCCAAAATAGCATCATGAGCTACATTACTTCCCCGAGTTAACAATTTAAAAAAGTCTGCAATTATGCTTAATAATTCCGCCTTTAAATCCTCTATTATTTTGATGTTATACATTATATTCAAGTTATCTTTATTCACTAAAATTCATCCCCTTTTATGCCTATATTTCTATTTTAGTTATCTTTATACATTTATGCAACAATACTTGTTCCTTTTCAGAGATTTCGCATCTAAATTCCAGTAAAAGATTTACTTTTACTGGAATTGTATTTTATTGTACTTTCTTACATGGCTGGTAAATCAACAGACCGATATGTCGAAAAAATAGTTATAATTACCCTTACCCTAAGAAATTTTAATAATCGATTTCCAATTTTATTTTTATATTAAGTCTTTTTAAATATTGGATTATTCCAGTTGTCATCTATAGTAAATCTTTCATCTTTTATATCTTCAATAATATCTATTTGAAGCATCCGTTTCTTTCTAAAACCTCTGATACATCTAAAAAAATATAACTGCATCAGATTAAACGCTATAATTATAAACATCAGTACTGTCTCTACGCCCGTAGGGCTATGAAGAAAGCAATGATCTAAATGCCATTCTGTTTTAAGCTGATGAAAGGCATTATTTTCTATATCCCACCTCTTGTGCATTATCTTCCACAAGGTTTCTACTGAGGCAAATTTGTCTGTTGTTATAATCCAGCCTTCTTTAATTTCTACCTTATCTCCAGTATGAATTTCTTCTATAAACCTTATAAATCTAACTTTGATAGTCGGATCTGATATTTCAAAATTATCTTCATCCCAAGCTTTAATTTTGGTATAGTCTTTACTTCCCTGCTTTACAATCCATTTCTTATCAGCCTCACGGCGCTTAAATAGAGCTAATGCATCCTTTACAATGAGAAGACGCTCATCTTTAACTCTTACTACTGCATTCATTCCTATTGAAAGGACTTCTTTTATCCAAGTAGATTTACAATATAAAGCATCAGCTACTATAATATCGGCAAAATGGTGATATTTACGATATAATTTTTTTATTAATCTTATACCTCCGGTGATTTCACCTTCATCTTTATTCGAACTATCTTTCTTAGGTTCAAGCATTTCTTGTCCTAAAATAACATGGGGATCCGAACCTACGGTAGTACAAACTACAGATCTGTGGAAATGACGAGTAGTGCCATCCTTATTCTTTCGTGAAAGACATTTGTCACAAAATTTTTTAGCACTTTCAAATAATTCTACACCATCTACAGCAACTACCTTTAAGCCATCTATGGTACCATTTCTAAATATCTTATTTTTTATCGTAGTTCTAATTATACTATCATGAATATTTTTCAAACCATTCAAATCAAAATCACTTAAGCAGCGCCTAACGGCATCAATGTGAATCATTTTAGTGTTTTTAGGTAATACTTTTTTAAATTTACCTTTTTTAAGCCAATGCTCTAACCTGTTGAAACTTCTTATTTGAAGCATAAATCCAAACAAAACTACAAAGGTGATTGTTGAAATTTTTACTAGAGATTTTATCTTTTTATCCTCTAAGGTATTGATTTTTTCACCTATATCGTATACTTTATTAATATAGGTGAGCATTTGTTTTAAATAACTTTTATTCATCTTAAGGCATCCTTTCTATTGTGTTGTGCAAAACTATTATAAAAAGGATGCTTTTATTATGCAAATTTTTTTTATAATTTCCAGTAGAAATCGGATTTTACAATGTTTTTATTAAATACTAGCAAATCAATATAAATCAGCGGGCTGCGCCCTAAAACTTTTTTAGGTGCTAAACTTCTGGTTCCTTTTTATAAATAGGGTATATACATATAAGTTATAGATAAAATTATATTTATTGATATTCTTATTATTGCCATAGTAATATATTTTTCAAACATATTAACAGTAGTTAATTAGTAAGCTTTTTCATAAAAAAAGTTCCTACTTTTGTAGGAACTTTTAACTTCAGAACTATTCTGTTGTAAATGGCAATAATGCTATATTTCTTGCTCTCTTTACAGCCTCAGTAAGCATTCTCTGATGTTTTGCGCAATTTCCAGAAATTCTTCTTGGAAGAATCTTGCCTCTTTCAGTAACATACTTTCTGATTTTGTTTATATCTTTATAATCTATAGATTCAGCTTTATCAACGCAAAAAGCACAGACTTTTTTCTTAGCCCTTCTCATTCTTGCTGAACCTCTTTTATTATTTCTTTCTTCTCTAGCCATTTTTATCCCTCCTTACCAAATTAAAATGGTATATCTCCATCATCTACAGGGGTTATATCTTCTCCGCCCATATCCTTTGAAAATCCACCTTGTTGACTTTCATAATTAGAATTACTTTTTCCATAATCCTGATTCATGCCTCTGTTTCCATTTCCCCATTCAAGGAATTGTACTTCATCAGCAACTACTTCTGTGACATATCTTCTTGTACCATCTTTAGCGTCATAGCTTCTGGTCTGAATTCTTCCGCTTACACCCATAAGTTTTCCCTTATTCATGTAATTTGCAGTAGATTCAGCCTGCTTCCCCCATACTACTATGGGAATGAAATCCGCTTCCCTGGTACCGTCTTTAGAAGGCATCCTTCTATCGACTGCTAATGTTAAGGTGGTAACAGCTGTTCCTGAACCTGGAGTAAACCTCAGCTCTGGGTCTTTAGTTAATCTTCCAATTAAAACAACTTTATTCAATTAAAACACCACCTATTTTTCATTTTTTATTATAATATGTCTTATAACTGAATCTGTAATTCTAAAAACTCTGTCTAATTCTTTTGGTAATTCTGGATTAGCACTAAAGTTTATTAATGTATAATATCCTTCATTTACTTTGTTAATTTCATAAGCAAGCTTTCTCTTGCCCCATGAATCAACATTTTCAACTACTCCGCCACCATTTTCTATTACACCTTTGAATTTTTCAACGCCAGCCTTTACAGCTTCCTCGTCTAATGATGGATGTAGTATAAATATAGTTTCATATTTTCTCATTAGATTCACCTCCTCCCTATGGACTAACGGCTGTGAATTATATTCACAGCAGGGCCATACTTGTATAGTTTACTACTACATTTAAATAAATGCAACTATTTTTCTTCAACTGAAGTGTTTTGTTTAATGAACTTTTTTATACTTTTTTCAAATTTACTCCTCTGAAGCATTATTATTCTTCCGCAGCCACAGCATTTTACTTTTATATCCGCGCCAAGCCTGATTATCTCCCATTTATTTTCCCCGCAGGGATGTCCCTTTTTCATTTCTACTATATCTCCAAGATGTAAATCTTTTGGCATTTTTATCTTCCTTTCACTAAAATTATATTTGAGTATTTATTACCTCTACTCTCTTATAAGCCATTTTTATTTTTGATTCATCAAGTCTGTTTTTTATATCTCTTCTTAACTTCATTTCAATATCCCATTGCATCATAGGCTTTACCTTTGCAAATACTTTTACTGATATTCCGTCTTCAGAAATTTCGGATATGCCTAGTACCCTTGGCCCTTCTACCACATTATTATTTTTATTCTTAAATTTTTCACATTCATCGGTAATTACTTCTATTGCCTTATCAATATTTTCATCATATGAAATATTAATATCTAATAATACCCGCATATTACCTCTTGAATGATTAGTTACCATCTTTATTATTCCATTCGGTATTATGTGTAAATCCCCATTAAAATCCCTGATTTTGGTTACCCTTAATTCTATTCCTTCTACTATACCGTCTTTACCTTCTATGCTTACGTAATCACCTACGGAAAATTGGTCTTCAAACAATATGAAAAATCCATTTATAATATCTTTAATTAGATTTTGTCCCCCCAGGCCTATTGCTACTCCTCCCAGTCCTGCAAATATTGAGCCTATTTTACCAAAAACTATTTCTATTATTGCAAAAATACCAAAAAAGTATACCGAATACCTCAAAACACTTTTTAATACTGCTCCCAGGGTTTTAGCTTTTCTATCATCTAATGAAAATTTCAGCTTTTTCTGCTTGCTTATAAACCTGTTAATAATTCCATTTCCTATCTTTATGCTTGCATACATTAAAATTAATATTATTATTACTTTCAGGAATTTTTCAAAAGTATTATATATGCTTTCTTTGCTTATAGTAAAATTAGCTATTTTTATGCCAGATTCATTATATGTAATTTCTAAAATGTTTAAAATAACTGATTTAATCATGTACTCTCCTTTATTACATAAAATTAATTTATTTCAATGTAATTATTATTTTCCTTATAATACATTGCCTTTATTTCTAATTGTTTATGTTCAACTAATGATATTACTCTTTCTTTTTCATTTTCTTTAAATATGATGCTTATTCCACAGCTTCTGGTTATCATAGTTGGAGTTGGCATAACACTGCAGATTATTTTATTGACCTTTAAAACTTCTTCAGCTTTTATTGCCTGATGTGTATTTTGAAAAGTTATTATATAGTATTTGTCCATTAATATCACCTTTCTAAATTTTATGCTTACAAAAATTGTAATTTGTTAATTATTACATATACAAGTGGATTATTTTAGATTATAATTAAATGAGTGTTCTATTATGTACTTATTTCCTTATATATTATATCAAATTTATTAATGTTTGGAGTTAATTATGGATAAGTTTGTTGATATTTTAAAAGCTATTCTAACTGGTTGTTTTACAGGTTTTATTATTTCAATTCCTTTAGGACCAGCTGGACTTGAATCTGTAAAAAGGACTATATCTAAGGGATATAAGGAAGGCTTTTCTGTATCCATTGGTGCACTTAGTGCAGATGTAGCTTACCTATTGCTTATAAATGGAGGCCTTGCCAACCTTCTTTCTAAAAGTAAAAAAACAGAGGCATTATTTTGGATATTCTCTGGTCTTATTTTATCTGTAATTGGATATTTTCAGATAAAATCTAAAGATAGTGATGAAAGATTTAAGTTGAATATTTTAACGAAATTTAATATAAAATCCATGCCTTTTTTAACTGGTTTTATAATTACTTTTTCAAATCCAATGACACCTTCCTTATGGCTGGCTCTTAGCGGAACTGTTATAAGAGCATGGTATCATGTTGGATTAGTATTTTATTATACTTTTATTATTTCTATTATTGCCGGCATGGTTGCATGGTTTGCAATACTTAATTATTTAGCCCTGAAAGGTTTTAAAATTTTAAATCCTGACCTTTCTAAGGGGGCATCTAATGTTTTGAAGTTTTCAATCTTTATTATTGGTATAGTTTTTGTGGTATTTGGTATAATTAAGTTTATTATTTAGGAGGTATTCCAATTGAAACTATATTTAGATAACGCTGCTACATCATATCCTAAGCCATCTGAAGTTTATAATTCAGTTATGAATTATATGATAAATATAGGTGCTAATCCAGGAAGAGGTGCAGCTTCAAATGTACTTATTGGTGATAGGACAATATATAAATGCAGAGAAGCTTTAGCTGATTTTTTTAATTTTAAAGCTACAGAAAATATTATTTTTACTTCTAACATTACAATGTCATTGAATATTTTACTAAAGACAACTATAAAGGAAGGATGGCATATTATCACTACTTCAATGGAGCACAACTCCGTATTGAGACCTCTGCAGCGCATGAGATCTTTAATGAATATTGAAGTTGATATAATAAACTGCGGTTTAAATGGGGTTGTTAATGTTAATGATATAAAGGATAAAATTAAATCTAATACAAAGATTATTGTTATGTCTCAATCTTCAAATATTATTGGAAGTATACAGCCATTAAAAAAAATAGGAAAATTGTGCAGGGATAATAATATTTACTTTATTATAGATTCTGCTCAAAGTGCAGGTTGCATACCAATTGATTTTTTAGAACTTAATTGCAATGCTATAGCTTTTACGGCTCACAAGTCACTTTTAGGTCCACAGGGAGTAGGCGGATTCATAATTGATGATGTTTTGAATTCCGAAGCAACATCATTCATTGAGGGTGGAACAGGCAGTTTATCAGAAAGTATTACCCAGCCTGATTTTTTACCGGACAAATTTGAAAGCGGAACTCTAAATGCTCCTGGAATTGCCGGACTATTAAGCGGCATAGAGTTTATTAATAGAGAAGGAATTAATTCTATTAGAGAAAAGGAAGAATACTTATCACAACAGTTTATAAATGGACTTTTAAATATAGATTCTATAAAATTATATGGCGATACTGATGCAGGTAAAAGGACTTCTGCAATTTCAGTTAATTCATCAAAAATAAGTAATTCTGAATTTAGTTTTATTTTAGATAATGAATTTGGGATTGTTACACGTTCAGGCTTACACTGTGCTCCCCTTGCCCATAAAACCATTGGCACCTTTCCACAGGGTACTATACGTTTTAGTTTTGGATATTTTAATGACATTAAAGATGTTAATTATACTTTAAGTGCAATTAATTCCATTATTGGGAGGTAATAGTACCATGGAAGATCTAATTAAAAAATTAGATAAAATAGTAATTTTCTTTATTATTTATTCCTTAATATTTTTTATTTTTTTTGGCACTTTGAGTTATACGCTTCCATTTGTTCTGGCATTACTTTTTGCTTTTTTTTTAAGAATACCAACAGAATACCTCATTAAGAAGTTCAAGATGAAGAATTCTTTAGCAAGTTTGATTTCTACTTTGGTTTTCTTTGCAATATTAATTTCTGCACTTTCTTTTGGAATAGTAGCTATAACTCAGGAAGTTACACAACTTGGCAAAAGCACTCAAAATTATTTATCAAAAAATTCCAATCAAATTTATAATTTTGTTGAAAACCTGAAAAAGTATTATAGCAACTTGGATCCTGCAATATCAAACACCCTTGAAAAAAACTTTACAGGGGCTATATCTAAAATTTCCAATATGACTGTAACATTAACAGGTAAAATTATTTCTTTTGTTATTAATTTTCTAAGTTATGTTCCTTATATTATAATGGTTATTTTATTTACACTCCTTTCTACGTATTTCTTTACAAAAGATATGACCTCTGCCAAAGAAAAATTTAGAAGTTTAATTCCCAATGATAAGTCAGATAAATTGATTTATATTTTTAATGAGGCAAAAAGAATGCTTGGCAACTATTTATTGTCATACATGCTGATAATATCAATTACATTTATTGAAACCTTAATTGTATTTTTAATTTTTAGAGTTAAATATGCAGTTATCTTAAGCATAATTTGTGCCATTGCGGATATTCTGCCGGTTCTTGGAATAGGGACAATTTATATACCTTTATCCATTTTTTACTTTTTTATAGTAAAAAATTATTTTACAGCATTTGGTATCTTAATTTCATATATTTTAGTTTCTATTATTCGACAAATTATTGAACCAAAAATCGTTTCATCCTCACTTGGAATCCACCCTGTTGCCGTTCTAGCTGCTCTATTTATAGGATTAAAAGCTAGTGGAATTTCAGGAATGTTCTTCTGTATATTTTTAGTTGTCTTTTTTAACATATTAAAAAGTGTTAAAATATTATAATTATGCTTTATATATTTTTATGATTAAACTTTAACTATATTGGTTAGACTTACTATTAGGATGGTGATTCATATGGATGAAAAAGTGATTATTGATCCTAAAAATAAGGATTCCATTGGTTTAATTAGAGATAACATATATAGTGAGATATTTCCAATATTCAAATCCGGCAGAGATATTTCCGTTATTTGTATTGGTAGTGATAGGTCTACAGGAGACAGTCTTGGACCACTGATTGGAGAAAAACTTAAATTTTTAAATAGAGAACACTTTTCTATTTACGGGAATCTTCAATATCCTGTTCATGCTAAAAACATATTGGACACTTTAGATAATATTAATAAACTTAATAACAACCCATTCATTATTGCAGTTGATGCCTGCCTTGGAAGCTTAGAGCATGTTGGAAGTGTAATTTTGAAAAAAAGCCCCTTATTACCAGGAGCAGCTGTAAATAAAAACTTACCACCAGTGGGTAATCTAAGTATAACAGGCGTAGTTAACATTTCAGGTACTATGGAATTTATGGTTCTGCAAAATACCAGATTGTATAATGTAATGCAGCTGGCTGATTTAATTTCAAATGGTATTTATCATAGCATATTAAAAACATATGGTGGAAGAAAATATTCAATTCATGAATTAGATGTATTAAAAAGATATAAAAATCAAATTGAAGCTCAATAATACATTTTAGAACAATGAACTATATACTCTGTTATTTAAAATGTACTCTATTTCATCGATATTTTTACTTCCGCTATCAATTATCAAAGTTCCTTCTGTTCTTACATTGCTTTGCATATTTACATTTTGTAGTCCTCCATTTTTTATATTGCAAATTATTGCATCACATGGAGAACTACTATTCTCTTCTACAACTGTATAACCTCTTTTTCTTAATTCACTACTTATACTTTTTAATTCTTTACTTACATATATAATCATAAATAAAACCTCCTTTAGGTAACTTTCCCTTAAAGGAGGTTTTCTATACAATAATTTATTTTGACATTGCATCCAGAAGAACTTGTTTCTCTTCCTGTGATAATTCGTATCTTGATAGTCCCTCATCTATTGGTTTTGCATATGTAGTACTTTCATTTCTTCCATAAATACCTGTTAAAATAAAACCATTATTTTTCGAATCTAATATTGCTATTGAAAAGCTTAAATCACTTCCTACGTCTTCAAATGCCCTATATCTTATTAATGATACCTTTTGTATGCAATTTTCTACTTTTTGATTTAAACTTTTATATAATTCCTTCACATCTTCTGTATCTTCTTTTACTTTATCTATATTATCAAAATATTTTAGTATTAATTCTTCGATGTTCTTATTGTCTGTTCCTCTCATGAACTTTTTATACTTTCTTTCTAATTTTCCTAGTGCATTGAAAAGTATTATTATCATTAGTATCATGATTATTACAACTATTACAAGTGCTAATATTAAATATGGTTGAAAGTTATTAAATGTTTTGATTAAATTGTCCATGCTTTACACCTTCCTGATATTGTTTCACGTGAAACATATTCATTTATATATTTAATGTTTCAATTATTCTCTGTAAATCTTCAGTGGAATAATATTCAATTTCAATTTTACCTTTATTATTATTATGTTTTAATGTAACTTTAGTTCCAAAATAATTCTCGAGTTTACCCCTGAGTTCATTAATAAAAGGGTTGTTTTCTATAATTACATCTTTATTTTTTTTAATATTTTTATTCACATTTGTTTTTTTTACAAGGCTCTCAGTTTCTCTAACACTTAATCCTTCATCGATTATTTTCTGTGCTATTTCAAACTGGTATTCTTTATTTTCCAGACCAAGAATAGCTCTTCCATGTCCTTCGCTGATTACACCTTCGATTATATAGCTTTGGACCTTTTCATCTAAATTTAATAACCTCATACAATTAGTAATGGCAGTTCTGGATTTTCCAATCTTTATACTCAATTCTTCCTGAGTGAAAGAAAAATCTTCTATTAATCTTTTATATGCCTGAGCTTCTTCGATAGGATTAAGGTCCTGCCTTTGAATATTCTCAATTAATGATATTTCCAAAATTTCTTTTGTACTTCTATCCATCACTATAGCAGGAACTTCTTTTAACTTTGCCTGTTTAGCTGCTCTCCACCTTCTTTCTCCTGCAATAATAGTATATGTATTACCATCTTTTTGTAATATTAATGGCTGTAAAATACCATATTCTTTAATAGACTGTGAAAGTTGAGCTAATTGAGCCTCATCAAAGACTTTTCTTGGCTGCTTATCGTTTGCTTTAATTAAATTGATATCAATCAAATTAGAAGAAGGTTTTTCATTAGTATCAGTATTATTATCAATTTGTTCAGGGATTAATGCCCCAAGACCTTTTCCTAATCCAAATCTTTTGTTTGTGCTCACTATATCAACTCCATTCATTGTCTTTGAATAAATTCTTTAGTTAAATTTTCATATGCCAGTGCCCCTCTGCATTTACCATCGTACAGCATAATGGGTAAGCCGAAGCTTGGTGCTTCAGCTAATCTTATATTTCTAGGTATAGTTGTTTTATAAACTTTATCCTTAAAATATTTTTTTACCTCTGAAACAACTTCATTAGATAAATTTGTTCTACTATCATACATACTCATTATAACGCCTTCAACCTGTAAATTTTTATTGAGGGATTTTTTTACAAGATGAATTGTATTTACTAGTTGTCCCACTCCTTCTAAAGCGTAAAATTCACACTGTATAGGTATTAACACGCTATCAGATGCTGCCAAAGCATTTACTGTTAAAAAGCCAAGCGACGGAGGACAATCAATAAATATGAAATCAAATTCAGATTTCATATTTTGAATTTTATTTTTTAATATTGACTCTCTATTATTCTTTTCTATAAGCTCAACTTCAGCACCTGCCAATTCCATAGTGGAAGGTATTATAAAATAATTGCTGATTAGCTGGCTTTCAACAATAGCATCATCAATTTCTACATCATCATAGGCCATGACATCATAAATAGATGTTTCAATATTGTTTTTATCAAAACCTAATCCACTTGTTGTGTTACCTTGTGGATCTATATCAATTGAAAGGACTTTATATCCAGACATAGCTAAGTATGAACATAGATTAATGTTGGTAGTGGTTTTTCCAACTCCACCTTTTTGATTAAATATTGAAATTACTTTCAACTCCTCACCACCTTACGTTTGTAAAATATTTAAGCTTAAGTTCAACTATCATAATTATATATTTAACATGAATATAATTAAAGTGTTTTTATTAATTTAAATATATTTTTCCCGAAATATATGCAAAAAGCTTAACAGAAATAATACTGTTAAGCTTTTTGTTTCACGTGAAACATATTTAACTATTTTTTTGGTATGGTTACAGTTATCTGAATGCTGTCATCCATATCCTTAGATGAATATTGAACCTGCATTCCATATTTATCAAAAACTTGTTTAATTGTATTAATATAAACCCTAGGAGAAAAAATTCCCTTGATTTTATTCTTAGTTTCTTTAACAGTCCCAGATTTAGCTTTGGCAAGCTCTTTTTCAATTAGACTTTCCGTGTTTTTTACATTTAATGATTTTTTTATAACCTGATTAAGTACTTTAAGCTGCAAATCATATGAAGGTAATTTTAATAAAGCCCTGGCATGTCTTTCAGTAAGATTATTATCAAGGATCATCTTTCTCAAACCTTCATCTAATTTTAGGATTCTTAATTTATTAGCAATTGTAGACTGCTTTTTACCTATTGTTTCAGCTAATTGTTCCTGAGTATATGAGTGCTCTTTAATTAAATTATTATAAGCTTCAGCTTCTTCTATAAAATTTAAATTTTCCCTTTGCAGATTTTCTAGCAAAGCAATTGCTGCAGAATCTTTATCAGTAATATCAATAATTATTGCCGGAACCTCATTTAATCCAATTTTTTTGGCAGCACGCAGCCTTCTTTCACCAGCAACTAATTCGAATCTTCCTTCTCCCATTTTTCTTACAGACAATGGCTGTAAGATTCCATAAGCTTTTATAGACTGAGCTAGTTCATCAATAGCTTCATTATCAAAATATTTTCTTGGTTGATATATATTGGGGTAAATATCCTCAGTAGGTAAATAACAAATATTGTTTTGTTGCATATTAAACCATCCCTCTACATTTTCCTAATGTTAACAATTCTACATTTTCCCATAAATTCCTTCTTTTTTAAAATATTTTACATAAAGTTTTATTTTATAGGTTTCTTAGTAGCCATACCCGCTTTTCTAGGGTATTGTTTTGGAGTATGTTTTATTTTTTCAATTATAACTAAATTATGTTTAAGATCACTATCTTCAATATTCACTTCAATAATTTTTTCTAAACTGCCGCCAAGTACAGCAATTGCATTCCTAGAATCATTTATTTCATCTGCAACAGCTGGTCCTTTCATAGCAATAAATTTACCATTTAACTTTAAAAAAGGTAAACAATATTCACTAAGAGAAGTTAAATTTGCCACAGCCCTGGAAATTGAAAAATCAAAACGTTCCCTATAGTTAACATCCTGTCCAAAATCCTCTGCTCTTCCATGAACAGCAGTAATATTTTTCAAATTTAATTTATTTATTACCTCATTCAAAAAATTAACTCTCTTATTTAAAGAATCAAGCAATACTATTTTGTTTTCATTATTAATAATATTCATGGGTATACCTGGAAAACCAGCCCCTGTCCCAACGTCTATTATACTACATTTACTCTTCAAACTTTCATATTTAAAAATCTTTATGCAATCTATAAAATGCTTCTTTATAATTACATCATCCTCTGTAATTGCCGTTAAATTTACCCTCTCATTCCAAAGTTTTATCATATTCATGTACTCAATAAATTTATCGTATTTCTCACTATCAAAATTTACTTTAACATCTGAACATGCTAAACTTAACATTTCAAAATAATTCATACAATTTTCTCCTATTTATCAATTGTTCTGTCATTTCTATACTCATGCTCTAAATAAATCAATAGAACTGATACATCTGCAGGTGAAACTCCTGAGATTCTTGAAGCTTGACCAATGCTCATAGGTCTGATTTTACTTAATTTTTGAATTGCTTCTATTCTTAATCCCCTGACATTTTCATAGTTTATATCCTTGGGTATTAATTTAACCTCAAATTTTTTGAATTGACTAACCTGCTCAAGTTGCTTTTCTATGTATCCTTCATATTTTGATACAATATTTATTTCCTCAATCACATCATCAGATAACTGTGGTCTGTTGTTATCCAAGGCTGCTACCATTTCATAGTTAAGCTCAGGTCTCTTAATTAATTCATATAAACTAATAGGCTTTTTTATTTCTGATGAATTTAATTTCTTAAGAATTTCATTAACTTCATCTTTACCTGTAATTTGAAGCTTCTTTATTCTTTCTAATTCATTTTCAATTGAAGCTTTTCTTTTTAAGAACTTTTTGTATCTCTCTTCAGTTACTAAACCTACTTTATAACCTAATTCCGTAAGTCTTAAATCTGCATTATCTTGTCTTAATAATAATCTGTATTCAGCTCTGGAGGTCATCATTCTATATGGTTCATTTGTTCCTTTAGTTACTAAATCATCAATTAAAACTCCAATATAGCCATCTGATCTCTTTAAGATTAAAGCCTCTTCTCCTTTGCAAAGCTGAGCAGAGTTAATTCCTGCAATTATTCCCTGAGCAGCAGCTTCTTCATACCCTGAACTTCCATTGCTTTGACCGGCACTAAATAATCCACTGATGTTTTTAAATTCCAAAGAAAGTTTTAATTGAAGAGGATCAATACAATCATATTCAATTGCGTAACCATACCTTAAAATTTCAGCATTTTCTAGTCCAGGGACAGACCTGTACATCTTCATCTGAACATCCACAGGGAGGGAACTTGACATACCGCCTACATACAATTCCTCTGTACTTTCACCCTCTGGCTCAATAAACACCTGATGTCTTTCCTTATCAGGAAATCTCATTATTTTATCCTCAATTGAAGGACAATATCTAGGACCTATTCCAACAATAGTACCGCTGTATAATGGTGATCTGTTTATATTCTCTCTTATTATTTCTGCAGTATCGCAACTGGTATATGTAAGATAGCATGGTATCTGATCTCTATCTAACTTTCCAGACATAAAAGAAAAAGGTACTATTTTCTCATCGCCTGGCTGTTCAATCATTTTTGAAAAGTCAACAGATCTTCTATTTATTCTTGCAGGAGTACCGGTTTTAAATCTTCTTAACTGAATACCAAGTTTCTCTAAGCTGCCCGATAACTTATTTGCAGGGAATAGCCCACTAGGTCCGCTGCTGTAACTAATATCTCCTATTATTACTCTTCCTTTTAAATATGTTCCTGTAGCAAGTACTACAGCCTTTGTTGAATAATAGGTTCCAAGATTTGTGGTCACACCTTTTACCCTGCCATCTTCAACATCAATATCAACGACTTCCACCTGACGCAAATCTAAATTTTCCTGAAGCTCAATAACATGCTTCATCCTTTCTGAATATCTTCTTTTATCAGCTTGAGCACGTAGTGAATGAACAGCAGGTCCTTTTGATGTATTTAGCATTCTGGATTGCAAAAATGTATGGTCAATATTAACCCCCATTTCTCCGCCCAATGCATCTATTTCTCTTACCAAATGGCCTTTTGCAGTACCTCCTACATTAGGATTACATGGCATAAGACCTATACTATCTAAATTAATTGTACAAATTAATGTTTTACATCCCATTCTTGAAGCTGCTAAAGCAGCTTCACAGCCTGAGTGACCAGCACCAATTACAATAACATCATATTCACCAGATAAATATTTCATAGTGACATACCTACTTTCCTAAACAAAATTTCGAAAAAATCTTATCAATAATATTTTCCTCCAAGGTATCACCAGTAATTTCCCCAAGACTTAACCATGCATTTCTAATATCTATTGAAGCTAAATCAATTGCATCAGTATCTTTTAATGCCTTAAGAGCACTTAAACAACTTTCCTTAGCTTTAAAAACAGCTTCCTTATGTCTGGCATTAGTAATTAAAATATCCTTTGACTCTATTTTACCATTAAAAAATAAATCTTTAATACCTTGTTTTAAATTATCTATTCCCTCTCCAGAAGATGCAGATATTTTTATTATATATTCACTTTTAAAACCGCTGATCTCATCTAAGTTTAATTTTTGTTTTAAATCCTTTTTATTTAGTATAATTATACTTTTTTTATCCTTTATATAATTTATGATTTCTTTATCCTCTTCATCAATTTCTCTGCTTAAGTCAAGCATAAGTATTACTAGATCTGCTTCATTTATTTTTTCTATGGATTTCTCTACCCCAATCTTTTCAACCAAATCATTAGATTTTCTTATACCTGCAGTATCTACTATTTTGATAGGTATTCCATCAATATTGATAAATTCTTCAATTACATCTCTTGTGGTTCCAGGAATATCAGTTACAATAGCTCTGTTTTCGCTTAATAAAGCATTAAGCAAAGATGATTTGCCAACATTGGGCTTTCCAACTATTACAGTATTTAGACCATCTCTGATGATTTTACCCTGCTCTGCATTTTTTAATATTTCTTCAAGTGCTTCTATTATTTGTTTTAATTTAATGCTCACATTATGAGATGTTGCCTGTTCCATATCTTCTTCAGGATAATCTACAGTAGCTTCAATATGTGCAATTACCTCAAGCAGCTTTTCCCTGAGATTATTTATTTCATTAGACACCTTTCCCTGGGACTGCATTACGGCAGATTTCATAGAAAGATCTGTTTTAGCTCTTATTATGTCAATTACTGCTTCAGCTTCGCTCAAATCTATTCTTCCATTTAAAAATGCCCTTTTAGTAAATTCTCCAGGCTCAGCTATCCTGGCTCCAGCCTTAATAACCTCCATTAAAACTTTATTAGTTGCAGTAACCCCGCCATGACAATTAATTTCTACAACATCTTCTGCTGTAAAGCTTTTTGGTCCTTTCATATATGAAACAATAACTTCATCTAATATTTCATTTGTTTCTCTTTCAATTATATATCCATATCTCATGGTATATGTTTTCATATTATTAAGCCCTTTATTGTTCTTACCCCTAAAAATAGAATTTACAATCTTCAATGCCATACTGCCAGATACTCTTACAATAGCAATACCACCTTCACCCAGACTGGTTGATATAGCTGCAATTGTATCAAATTCCTTCATTCTCTCACCTCATTAAATCTAGAATTTATTTAATAAATAAAAAGAAAGCCTCTAGGCTTTCTTTAAATCAACAACTACTCTTCTATAAGGTTCTTCACCTTCACTATATGTCACAACTTTTGAATCCCCTTGTAATGCAGAATGTATAATTCTTCTTTCGTATGGATTCATAGGTTCAAGTTTTACACAGTTTCCAGTTCTACAAGCCTTTTCTGCGATTCTTCTAGCTAGTCTTTTTAGTGTCTCTTCTCTTTTAGCCCTATAGTTTTCAGTATCCAAAATTACTCTTTTGTACTCAAAATCGTGACCTTTATTTATTACAAGACTAACTAAATACTGTAAAGAATCTAAGGTCTCACCCCTGTATCCAATAAGTATTCCCATATTGGGCCCTGTTAAAGTAATTTTAATAACATCATTTTCTTCTTTTATCTTTATTTCAGCTTTAATGTTCATGTTATTTAAAATATCTCTTAAAAAAGTTTTTCCTTCATATAGATAATCCCTTTTTACTTTAACTCTTACTTTAGCCGGTCTTGTTCCAATTAAATTAAAAAAACCTTTATTACCTTCATCAAGAACTTCAACTTCCACCTTATCTTCTGTAACATTAAGTTCCTTCAATGCATTTTTAACAGCATCTTCAGTAGTTCTTCCAGTAATTTCAATTACCTTCATACCATAAGTCACCCCCTATGATTCACTAGCCTTTTTCTTATCCACTTTTTTCTTATCCATTTTTTTCATTACTACAGTTTGAGCAATTTGGATCAGATTATTTACAACCCAATATAAAACTAAAGCTGACTTTAAGCTCCAGCTCATTACAGTCATGAAAATAGACATACCTATATTCATTGTACTAGTTTGTTTTGCCTGAGCACTATCATTATTAACAGCCATCAAAGCACCTGATAAATAAGTAGTTAATCCAGATAATATGGCAAGAAACATATCCCTGCTAGCTAAATTTTTAATCCATAAAAAATGAACCCCATCTATACCGCTTATATTATTAAAAGCATAATAAAGAGCAATAAAAATTGGCCACTGAATTAATAATGGTAAGCATCCACTTAAAGGGTTTGCTCCCTTTTCTTTGTATAGCTTCATTATTTCTTCCTGGGACTTTTGGGGATTGTTTTTATACTTTTCCTGAAGTTTCTTTACTTCTGGCTGCATTTCACTCATAACTACAGATGATCTTGTTTGCTTTATATTTAATGGTAATAATATTATTCTTATTATAACTGTCATAAGAATGATAGCTAAGCCATAAGAATAATTCTTATCTGCAACGACTAAATTCACACTTCTTAATATAAAATTGAAAAATTGTACAAATGCATTATTTAAAGCCTGCAAAACTCAAACCTCCTGATATCTCCTGATATATTTATTTAACTGGGTCATAACCGCCCTTGGAAAAAGGATTACATCTTAATATCCTCCATATACTCATAAATATACCCCTAAAAGCACCATATTTTTCAATCGCTTCAATAGCATATTGTGAACATGTAGGATAATATTTACAACTTGGTCTTTTATATGGTGAAATGTATCTTCTATATATTTTAATAATAAAAATTAAAAGTCTTTTCATTAATTATATAGACCTGCCTTGTTTAAGAGATTTTTTAAAGCTTCCTGGATTTCAAAATAGCTTTTATCATTTGCCGCATTTCTAGCTATAAAAACTAAATCAAAACTTGTCTTCAAATTATTATTATTATTTCTATATGCCTCATTAATTAATCTTTTAATTCTATTCCTTGTTACACTTTTCCCAACTTTTTTACTAACTGATATACCTAATCTATTAACATCTTTCTTATTTTTATACACGTATAAAACTAATATTTTATTTGAAAAAGATTTTCCCTTACGGTACACTGCTCTAAATTCCGCGTTTTTTCTTATTTTGTATTTTTTCATACTTTATGCTCCTTTTTTGCAGTTACAGAAAAAGGCCACAAAAGCGGCCCTTATGCTGTCAATCTTTTTCTACCTTTTTGTCTTCTTCTCTTAAGAACATTTCTTCCTGATAAAGTAGACATTCTTTTTCTAAAACCATGCTCTCTTTTTCTCTGTTTCTTTTTTGGCTGGTAAGTCATAAACATAAGTTATTACACCCCCTTCTAAGTGTTTTTTCTATACAATATATATAGATAAAATTCAGAGGCTTAATTTCATTTTATTATTAATTTAGCCTTTTTTACAATTTACTATTAAATTATATATTTACAACTTGACAATGTCAAGAAAAAGCAATATGTAGATATATTTATTAACTTTTTGTGGATAACTTCTTGAATAGCTACTAATGTTTTGCTATTATTAATATTGACTTATAAATAATTGTGCATAAAAGTAAGTTATCAACAGCTGTGCATAACTTTGTGGATAACTTGTACAATTATTGTTCATTATATATAATTCTTGCCTTATTATTAACTAAAATACACTGCTCATAGGCAGTTGATATGTTAATATCTATTTTTTTGTTTTTGTTGATAAATTTATATTGCTAAAACTACCAACATAATTATTAACATGTGAATATAATAATTAACATTTGTCAATTATTAATAATATTTGTTGATAATATTGTTTATTATACATAATTTATAAAAAAATATTTTATTTATACACTTTGCAAAAGACATATTACATTATGCTTATTCAAAAATCGCTCTGGATTCGATATTTTATAAAGCACAATGTAATATTTTTAACACAGAGTATATAGAAATGGAGGATACAAA